>JBAXQZ010000070.1:0-5603 GCA_037131475.1 bacterium
CGAATTAATACTAAATTTACGAAAAAAAGCATCTCACTTTTATTGTTCGACCCTGTGTTCTTGTAGATGGACCTGCTTGCCGGTAGGCAGGGAACTGATGGTGTGAATAATGAATTGTGAATAATGAATTATGAATTGTGAATTAGACTTCTCCACCCTCAAGCTGCAAGGAGTCGAAGAATAATATTTAGTTTATCGCATCTGTATATTCGTTATCTGTCGTTAAATTAGTTATGTCGTTATCTACTTCCCCGCCTAATGTCAGGCAGGCCCACCCTCAGGCCAAATATTGGGTATTTCATACTATCTTGAAAAAAAAAGTTTTTGAGGATAAAGTAAAGAAAATTGCTGTTTTTTATTTACAATTCATAATTCACTATTCATAATTCATAATTCTAATCTTAGGAGATAATATGTCAGGACATAGCAAGTGGGCGACTACCAAGCACAAAAAAGCTGGCGTTGACGCCAAAAGATCAAAAGTTTTTACCAAAGTTGCTAAATTGATCACTATCGCGGCTCGCGATGGCAAGAGTGGCGACCCTATGAGTAATCCTAGCTTGCGTATGGCAGTAGAAAACGCTCGGGCGGTCTCGATGCCCAAAGATAATATCGATCGCGCAATCAAACGTGGTATTGGTGGCGGTGATGATGGCGCTCGAATAGAGGAGATTGTGTATGAAGCCTACGCACCAGGGGGCGTTGCGCTCATCATCGAGTGTCTAACCGACAACAAAAATCGCGCACTTGGCGATATCAAAACAATTTTAACCAAAAACAACGGCACTCTCGCCAATGCTGGTAGCGTCGGCTATTTATTCCAAAAAGTTGGTCAATTTATCCTTGAGCTCGCGAAGAACAAGCTCAAGGGAGATGAATTGGAAATGGCAATTATTGACTCTGGGGCAGAAGATTTTAGCGAAGAGGGTAATCTCTGCGTCGTGACCTGCGCACTTGCTGATTTCCATATGGTCAAAAATAATCTTGAGAGTGCTGGGGTCGTCATAGACAGTGCGGAGGCAACATATCAAGCTGGTACATATATCGAAGTGCCAGAGGAAAAGAAGCCAGCAATTGAGCGGATTATTGATCTTCTCGATGATCTTGATGATGTAAATAATGTATATACAAATGCTGAACTTTAACAGGGAATAAGATGGATATATTAAAAATAGATGAATCGGCCTCGGAAAATGTTGCGCCTGATGCGATAGAAGACAATATTTTTGATGGTTCTGAAATTCAAAAATTATTATCAAAACAATCAGAAGTCAAGACGCATAGGACGGTAATAATTACAGATATTGATAATTCTTTTTATCGACCTGATATGCCACATGAATCTCAGAAGATTTTTCACGAAGCAACTATTGAAAATACACCAGTAATTGCCATTACCGGCGGAAATATTGATCATGTCATAAGCCTAATTAATTTGAAGAAACTTCCACGTTTTCATGTCGTTGCAAGCTCGGTCGGGACAACTATCTGGGTGCTAAAGAGGGAAAACGGCGGTTTGAAATACGAAAGGGATAGAAGGTTCGAAAATAGGTTGATTGAAATAGGCTTTGTCAGGGAAAATCTTCTTCCTATTGCCTCAGAAATGATTGATAAATTCCGCGATATATTCCCTTGGGCCGATCTGGCTTTTCAACAGCCCGAACAAGAACGGGAAAGACTGATTTCGGGAAAAACTGATATAAATGACATTGAGCGCTTCAGGATCACTTTTTATTTTCGAGCCAATAATTCCGATGAAATAAAACAAATCAGCGATGCAGTAAGCAATTATTTCTCAGAATACAATGTTATTATATGTCAATCAGGAAGCAGGGAAGATCAGCAAAATCGATATGAGCTTGACCTTGTGCCTGTTACGAAAGTAGAGGCAGCCAATTATCTTGTTGAGGAGCTGGGTATTGATCAAGGACTAGTCGCTGGCGATAGTGCCAATGATGTCGAAATGTTATTGAAAACCAAAAAAATGATTCCAGTAGTGGTTGGTGGTGCCCAGCCAGAGCTCAAAACTGCTATTGAAGAGATTGAAAAGACTGAAAATATGGTTCAATCTGGAAGTTTTTTTTACGCCAAAGTTGATAATGATAATAAGCTTATATATGTTGAAAAGGGTAATCGTAAAGGCCCAGAGAGTATTGAGTACGCCGCTGAAGTTTTGCAGCGAGCAAGCGAAAGAAATAAAATAGAGCAAGAAAATGCAAAGTAACAAAATCCTCGGCATTGATCCCGGTACGGCTTTGATGGGTTGGGGATTGATCCAAAAGGTCGGCAAGCAGATGGTGCCACTCAAATATGGCTGTATTCGCACGGTGGCCAATTCCCCTCGAGCTGAGCGTCTTTTTCATATTTATCAATCACTTTCAGAGATTATAGAGAAGAATAAGCCCGATTGTATGGCAATTGAGGAGCTATTTTTCTTTAAAAATCAAAAGACAATTATTGGCGTTGCGGAGGCACGTGGTGTGGCCATCGTCGTGGGCTCCAAGTATGGTTTGCCAGTTTTTGAATATACTCCACTTCAAATCAAGCAGGCGCTGACCGGCTACGGACGCGCCGACAAAAAACAAGTTCAGGAAATGGTCCGTCTTGCTTGTAATCTCAAGGAATGTCCGAAGCCCGATGATGCCGCCGATGCGATGGCAGTCGCTATTTGCCATAGCCAAACAAATCAGGCTATAATATAGATTGATTAATTTTCAATTATCAATTATCAATTATCAAATAAATTATTAAAATTCAAAGTTTTTAAATTTTAAATTTTAAATTACTTATATCTATTATTCATCATTCACAATTCAAAAAGAGTATCTAGGAGGGGTTTATGCCAGAATTACGTCAAAATATTATCACTGGCGATTGGGTGGTGATAGCGCCAGAGCGCGCCAAGAGACCACACGATTTTGTCATACCCAAGGGTATCAAGGTGGGCCACAGAGAGGATTGTCCATTTTGTGTCGAATCTGAGAAATACAAGCAAAATGTTCTCGTGCATCATGATTTTGGTGAACATATTTATGCCATGGAAAACAAATATCCAGCCTTTGCCAAAAATCTGGAAAATATTGAATTGCGTAGCTTTTACCCCGAGAATGGCTTTTATCGGGCCAAACCCTCTATTGGAGACCATGAAATCATCGTCATCAAAGAACACGAGCTAAGTTTGCCGACTTTTACACTGGCGATTATGAATGAAATGTTTGAGGCTATTCGCGAACGTTACCTATATTTCAAAAAGAAGGGCAAGTCAATTTGTATAGTGCCGATTTATAATCACGGGGCTGAATCTGGGGCTTCAATTGACCATCCACATGCTCAGATTTTTGCCTCTGATGTCATATTTAATTCAGTCGGCCGAGAAATTAATGGCGCCGATCGGTACTATGGCATCAATGGAGCCTGTGTCTATTGTGATATTATCAAGCACGAGTCAGAGCAGAAAATACGTGTAGTTTACGAGAATGATCTGTTTATTGCGATTAATTTCTTTGCATCGCGCTTTCCCTTTGAGACTTGGATTATGCCCAAGCGTCATGAAAGTCAATTCGAGTTAACCTCAAAGAAAAGCATGGAACAATTCTCGCGAGCGGTTGTTGCCGTAGAGGCAATGTTGAATCAAACTCTTGACAATCCGCCATTAAACTTTTATATTCATACCTTACCGACAATCCACGAAAATTCTGAGACATACCACTGGCATCTGGAAATCAACCCCAGAGTCTCATATTACGGCGGCTTCGAGCTGGGCACAGACATAATCATCAACGTCATGGCCCCAGAAGAAGCAGCACATTACTTAAAAAGTAAGAAATAAATAAGGGTACAAGATGAAAAAGAAGAGAGTAGCGTTTTTTACGTCAGCAGCTAGGGGATTGGCTCATTATGTGATGCATTTGATTCCAGAAATGAGCAAAGATGTCGATTCATATTATGTGACCTATGCTGGTCAGGAAATTGATGATTTGGTCCAAGAAAAAGTCAAAAAAATTTATCCCATTATCAAAAATCAATCGGCTTCGAGTATTTTGGAAATAATTAAATTTCTCAAAGAGAAAAAGATTGACGCTATCAATATACAAGTCAGTGATACTGTGCGACGAATGCATCTTCAGTATTCTGCAATTATCGCCTATGCCAAATATATGGGTATCCCAGTCTGCTTGACCATCCATGACGTTTTAACAGCTGAATCAATGTATATTGATCCTTCTGCTATTGAACTTCTATACATGATGGGCGATAGTTTTATCGTGGGAAATGAGCCAGAACGAGAGAAATTGAAATTTTACTTTAACAAAAAGGACGAAAACATTGTAACGGTAAAACACGGGCCATATACAATGTTTGATCGTAATAAATACACTTCTGAAAAGGCAAAAAAGGAGCTTGGTTTGAGTGGTAAAAAAGTTATTTTATTTTTTGGTCAAATCCGGCCAAACAAAGGTTTGAAATATCTCATCAAAGCCCTGCCTTCCATTATTAAACAGCATCCAGATACTGTTCTCTATATCTCGACAGATGTTCACATGAGTACCCCTGAACTTAATGAATACATGAAAAGAGTTGAAAAGCTTGGTGCCGACAAGCACATAAGGCTTGTCCGAGAGTATATCCCGTCAAAAAGTATTGAACGATTATTTAAAGCTGCTGATATTGTCTCACTACCGTATACTCAAGTTTCTCAAAGTGGCGTTCTCAATCTTGCTTATGCATTCAAAAAACCAGTGGTTATTTCTGATGTTTTTTCCGAGAAAAATGAAGTAGATGGAAAGTTCGGCCGCGTGTTTAAATCGGGCGATTATAAAGGACTTGCCGAAGCTATCAACTCAATTCTTTCGCTTGACGATCTTGGCAAAAGTATGGGCCAATCTGCCTACGATATTTCAAAAAGTAAGGCGGGTTGGGATATTGCCGGACGAGAAACCTTCAAGGCTATTGAGCTCGCTGAAAAATTCAAGGGATTTAAATGAGCGAAGTCAGATTATCATTTTGTGCCGTGGTTAAAGATAGTCTGAAAAATATCCAGCAGATGATTGAAAGTATTCAACCGATTGTTGATGAAATTATTATTGTCGATACTGGATCAAGTGAAGAAGTCCTGAGCTATGAGAATAGTGTTGCTGATAAGGTTATTCAAACAGAGCTCAATGGTAATTTTGCACTTGCCCGCAACCGATCACTCGAAGAATCAAGTGGTGATTGGATTCTGACGCTCGATTCTGATGAGACACTTTCCCCGGGTCTATTGCAAAAAATTCCGGAATTGATTAAATCTGCTCCAATTGACGTAGACGGCTTCAACTTTGGAGAAGTCCATTATGTTGACGAAGCCTCTCCTTTTCCTGATTATTGGAAGCATTTGAGATTATATCGTTCAAAGGCAAGATATTCTGGCAGTGTCCACGAATCGATAAAAAATCTCGGAATTCGTCTGACTATAGAGGATGAAAATTGTTTTGTTCTTCATCATAATTCCAGGTCGCATCAGTATGAGAAGGCAATGATTTATACGGCCAACTTGAAGAGAAAACTCGCAGAAGTTGAAAGTCAGGGCAATAAACCAATGATTGAATATTATACCTATAAGC
>JBAXQZ010000071.1:0-5595 GCA_037131475.1 bacterium
TTTATTTTATTCCAATGTTTATATTAATGCTAACGCTTCAAACGCACACACCCGATGACGCGGGTGGTTTTTCTGGTTAATTAAATGAGGATGACCCGTGGTGGGCCATCCTCAGAGTACTGATGCAATATACTCAAAAGCATATAGCATCGACGATCTTCAATTTTGTTCAGCTTGAGCCATTTGCAAGCTGCTTGATAAGACACTTTGGCATTTCTTTTTAAATAAATGCACAGATACATCGAGCAACGGCTCATCAATTTGATGTGAATTACTTCTGCCATATCTGGACAGGTCAATTGATTTCCTTCAATTTGTCCATTAAAGGAAATCTCATTCCATGCTATCCGATATGCGCTCACAAATTCTCGTCCACGAAGACCAGAAATATTTCGATCCGCATAATTATAAGCCTTACGTCTCGAGACTATTCGATCAGCCGATCCTTCACCTTCAAGTATTGCTCCGAGGATCGTCAGACAAGCACTTTTGATTGCAATGTCACGTATCTCTCTTTGCTTTGGAGGATACATCGACAATTCAGCGAAGTGATTCTTCAGTTCTTCCAGTGTCATTGTCTCTATCGACAACATTAGCTATATCCTCCTTTCAATGAGATGATTATTTATAACATATATTCCAGATTAACTAAATAGCAATAATTATAATTGTATTATTACCATACTAATAAATTTATGATAAAATGAGATTGCTATATTAAAAGGAGGATACAAAATGTCAAAGGATAAGGGCGGGAAAAAAGAGATCAAAAAGCCAAAGCAAAAAGTGAAGCAAAAAGGTCTGGGACCGCTCACTAGTAGCAAGTAATACTATAAATAAAAAATCAAGTCTCGAACTTGATTTTTTATTTCAAAACTATATTAAACAGATACCCAGTTAGGATAATCCCCACTCCTACAATGAGGGCAAATATCAGAATGAGCTTTGTTTTCATTAATTTTTTGAGAATCATAAATTCAGGCAGCGAGAGCCCTGTCACCGCCATCATAAATGCTAGTGTTGTGCCCATCGCGACACCTTTTTCTGTTAAAACTGAAACCAAAGGAATAACACCAGCAGCATTAGAATATAATGGAATACCAATCAGTGTGGCCAAGGGGACGGCATACCATTTATCTCGCCCAGCATAGCGGGCCAAGAAGTCTGTTGGTACATAGCCATGAATCCAGGCCCCGACACCGATACCAATTAAAACATATGGCCAGATTTTTTTCAAAATATTAAAAGTATAATTTTTGGCATAATCGGTCCTATCCCTCCATGACAACTTTTTGATATTAATATTCGCATTATTTTTATATTTGAAAACATATTCCTCAACCAAGTTCTCTACTCTCAGCTTGCCAATAATTATACCGGCGATAATTGCAATTATTAAACCGCTGACGATATAGATTAACGCAACCTTCCAGCCAAACATACCGAGGAGCAGTATCAAAGCCACTTCATTAATCATCGGTGAGGCAACTAGAAAAGAAAATGTCACACCGAGCGGAACACCTGCTTCGACAAAACCCAAAAATAATGGCACCGCGGAACAGGAGCAAAATGGCGTCACTATACCAAAAAGCGCAGCTAGAATGTTGCCAGTAAATTGATATTTGTGAGACAATACTTTTCGAATTTTTTCCGGTGGCAAGAATGAACGAATCAAAGAAACAATATAAATAATCACAATGATTAAAATAAATATTTTGATCGAATCAAAAATGAAGAAATTTACCGCGCCAGCAAGCAAGCTTCCAGATGTTATATGAAAAAAACTGGAAGTTAACCAATCGGCCAACAATTGTACTGGATACCAAGTGCTCATATTGCCTTTCATTTAATTTTCCATTTAACTCAATATTGTATTTAAAATTTTTCTATATTTATTTAGTTCTTTAATATTAATTGAATAATATATTTTTTGCCCATCTTTTCGGTGTCTTAACAGCTCAAAATCTTTCAATACTTTCAGATGATGAGAGACAAGGTTTTGTGGCAGGGTCAAAAATTCTTGTATCTCGCAAACACAGAGTTCGTTATTTTTTTGAAGATAGCAAATAATCTTGAGACGATTTTCCTTAGAAATTATCCTCAAGAAATCTGCTAATAGTAATACACCCTCATTTTCCTCAATACAACATTTTTTTGTCATAATCTTATTATATCAATCCCCGTTGATATACACAATACAATTAGCATTTCATTGATAAATTGCTATAGCATATAAGTATATTTAGTTATCTCAAAACATGGATTATTGCGGTAAATTATCTTAATAATCGGCCATAATCCTCTTTAGATTATTACAAATTTTGAAAACTATTGCTTTTTGATCAAAAAAGTTGTTTAATTTAAGGCACAAATTAGCAGGCTATTATGATTAATAATGATTTAGTATATCAGATAAGAAATCTTCAGCCGGAAAAAATTTTCGGATTTATTTTTCGATTTGTGTCCTCGTTGATATTATTTACAATATTGTTCTATATCAGTCAGCATAATTATTTATTCTATCATGAACTCGCCGAGAGCTTCAGTATCATAATTGCTTTTGGCATCTTTTTCGTAATCTGGAATTCCTATACACACCTTGAAAATCATTTTTTTATGATTCTTGCGATTGGAATCGTCACGTCTGGCTTCTTTGATTTCCTACATATGCTCAGCTATAAGGGAATGGGCATATTTGAACTTGGTATTGCCCAACCATCAAACCTTGCAACACAGCTATGGTTGGTCGCACGTATCATTCAAGCTGGGACATATATCGTTGCCCCTTTCTTTTTCCTGAAATTTGCCCGATGGAAAGTCGCTAGTCTTTATGCCCTGATTGCTGCCTTTTTTACTAGTGTAATATTTATTTTCAACATTTTCCCAACTGCGTATTTCAACAATTCTCTCACGCCATTTAAAATAATTACCGAATTTATTTTAACCTTAATTTTAATATTAGCCTCAATAATCATTTACAAAAAACGTAATGTATTTGACAGGTCTGTTTATCTATTGTTGCTCTCTTCATTTATTACCTCGGCTGTCTCTGAATTTTCCTTTTCCTTTTATGCGGATGTTTATGGCATTATTAATTTCATCGGACATATACTTAAAATACTGGCATTTTACCTTCTTTACCGTGCCATTGTCGTGACAGCAATTAAAAGACCTCATGATTTATTGTTTCATCAACTCAATCTAGAAAAAAGGAAGCTGAAGCGCAATGAGACAAAGCTCAAAATTCGCAATGACCAACTCAGAGAGGAAAAAAGTAAGATAAATTCACTTTTTTCCAGTATTGGCGATGGTATAGTCGCGATGAATGAAGAGGGTCGAGTAGAATATGTAAATCCCGCATTTATTGAGATGATCGGACTACCGATTGACGAGATTCGAGATAAAATTATTAGCGATATTTTGCCACTATACAACGAGTATGATCAAATGTCGACCCAAAAGACCTTTCTGGGTTGCCCTCGCTCGCAAAAATTTTTGCGTAGTCAAAAATAATAATTTTTACTTTATTAATAATTATAATCAGAAAATTTATCTCTCCATCACTACCTCGCCGGTCATTGAGAGCGATGTAATCACTGGAGGAATAGCCATTTTCAGAGACATCTCCAGAGAGATAGAAATCGAGCGAACAAAAACTGAATATATATCTTTTGCCGCTCACCAGCTTCGTACACCACTCTCGACGATTGGACTAACTCTGGAAGTTGTGATGTCTGAGTTAAGGAAAAAAAACCATGAAGATGTTTCGCAGTATCTATACGACCTTTGGGATGAGACTAAGATAATGTCACAGACTATCGATGATTTCCTGAATGTAACTAAGATTGAAGCAGGACTCTTCACTATTAGTCCCAAGCTCTCCGATCCAGCAGTTTTTTTGCATGAGCAGATACGATTAATTGAACCACAACCAACCAAAAAAATGATTACGATCGAAACTGATATAGAATCTGAATTGCAACCTATAAAAATTGACCCCAAGGTCTTCAATCTTGCGCTTGACAATCTCCTCTCAAACGCAATCAAATATACCGATGTTGGCGGACTTATCAAGATTGGATTAACCAAAAAAGGACGAAATCTAGTAGTCCGAGTCGAAGATAATGGCGTCGGCGTCCCCGAACGAGAGAAGTCAAAAATATTTGAGAAGATGTTTCGCGCCTCAAACATCGCCAAAAGTGAGGGCACTGGCCTTGGTCTATATATTGTAAAAATTCTCGTAGAACAGAGCGGCGGCAAGATATGGTTGGCCCACAAAGAACCTGGGACTGTATTTTATCTAACTTTTCCGCTGTCTGGAATGAAGAAAAAAATAATTAAAAATTTTTCATAAAATCTTAATAATTTAAAATATAGAATAAATTTATGAGAATACTAATAGTAGAAGACGAGCGCCGCTTGGCGAACATAATCAAAAAGGGCTTAACCGAAGACGGTTTTGCTGTCGATGTTGCCTATGATGGCGCTGAGGGTAAATACATGGCAGAATTGAACGCGAAGGAATATGATGCTATCGTTCTAGATTTAAATTTGCCCAAAATAGATGGACTGACATTGTGCAAAAGTTTGAGAGAGCAAAAAATTGAGGTTCCGATACTTATTTTGACTGCGATGGATTCAATCGAGGATAAGGTCAGGGGTCTTGACCTCGGGGCTGATGATTATATGGCCAAACCTTTTGCTTTTGCCGAGCTCCGAAGTCGCCTCAATGCGATAGTCCGACGTCATCAAGCCGACACCTCTCCTATACTTGAAGTCGCTGATCTGACTCTTGATCCAGCCAAGCATGAAGTAAGGAGAAATGGCAAATTGGTTAAGCTATCGCCAAAGGAATTTGGAATTCTAGATTTTTTAATGAGAAATCATGATACCGTCGTCTCTCGCACCAAATTAATTAAACATGTCTGGGATTATAATTTTGATTCTCTCTCCAATGTTGTCGATGTTTTTGTAGCAACTGTAAGAAAAAAAATTGACAAAGAGTCAAAGAAGAAACTGATTCATACTATCCACGGAGTAGGCTACAAGCTCAGCGAAGAAGAGTAATCGGTGGTTGGCAGTTGGTGGTTGGTAGTTGTTAGTGAATGGTGAATTATGAATGGTGGATGGTGTGATGTCATCCTGAGTTATCGAAGGATCTAGGGCCAGTGGCTAGGGCTCGTTGCGAATATAGAACGCATAGCTAGATTCTTCACTGTAGCACTAGTTCAGAATGACAAATGTTAATTTAAAATTTAAAATTTAACCTCACCCAGCCTCTCCTTCGAAAGGAGAGGGGCAAGCGCATTTAGGATTTAATGACTTTGAATTTGTTTGTTATTTCTAATTTGATATTTTGGATTTAAAAAAAAGGGGTGTCATTCCGGGCTGAAAGCTTGAGACCCGGAATCCCGTCACAAGCGCGAGCGAATCGATAAAGCCTCACCTCACTATCATCCCGACTCGGTAAAACCGGCGGACCTGCCTGACGGTAGGCGGGGAAGTAGATAACGACAGATTACAGATAATACAGATATACGGATAGAGCCGCACTGATACGATTAAATTTAATAATATTCTTCGACTCCTTGGAGC
>JBAXQZ010000072.1:0-5552 GCA_037131475.1 bacterium
AAAAGAGAATTACTATTTCCTAATATTGGTGAGATTTGTTTTTAGACGGCCTGCTTAGAAAGGAGAGGGAATCATTATTACATACCCCACCCTGCCCCCTATTTTATGGGAGGAGAATTGGTATCTCTAATAGGATCCAAAGACCCGATTGTTACTCGCATTTATCTAGGGTATAGACCTGGATATCATCGATGTTTCGGCAGTATTTATAATGAGTCAATATATACTGATCAATTGGGTTGTCGGGGGTGTAGCCAAAACCCTTGAGAGACTCAAGGTCCACCAGAGCATACTCCGGTCGCTTGAGCTTCAACTGCTCGATTGCAAAAGTGGCGCAGACGCCCTTGCAAAACTGCATATTAGGCATAGGCATGATATTTTCTTTGCCCAATTCGTAATACAGATTGGGCATAAAGGGTCCGGCGTAGATATTTCTGGCAGATTTAATATTATCCCATCGAGCATCAAACAATTTTTTAGTTCGAAAAATTTCTACATTATATATATTGAGTGTTAAAAAAATAAGGATAAAAGAAGTATAGGCAAAATAGCTGATAACACAAATCAGGATATTTTCCTCTGTAATTATTTTATTTTTCTTAACAAAGGTTAGCACAATTAGTAAAAAGGGGAAGATATTAATTGAGAAATGTCCTAAATTTATATTATTGGCAAAACTAAGAAATAGCATTAGTTGGAAGAAAAACAATATTATTATGAGGTTATTTTTGCTTTTTATATAATAAAAAACCATACAACAAAGAATAAGCAACATTAGGCTCAAAATAAAATAATCTAATTGTTTTAGATTCGCAGAAATATATCCTATTTCACGCGGGAATATAATCAAAGCCTCGATGAGGCTATGAACGCTAAATTTAAAGAATAATATCCATAAGGTTACGACAAAACCCACCGAGTAGCTTAGTAAAGATTGAAATTTTTGCACAGGTCTAATTTTGAAGAAGAAAATAGAAAGTATGATTGCTCCGAAAACGGAAAGTCCTTTTGTCTGCAAGAACCATAAGCATAAGGCTGTCGTGATTCCAGCTAAAAATAGGTATAAGAAAGTATTTTTTTTACCATAATAGGCTTCTATGATCAAATACAAGCACCAAATTGCAACAAGGCTACTTAACGTATTGTGGTTAATTAGAACAGTAGGGCAAAAGGTTGGAATCAGTGTGAATAAAGCCATGTTTTGTCTGAAATTTGATTTGGAAATGCTCCACGCACTTTTTGAAAAAAGTATTGCCGAAAGCCCGACAAGGATTATAAATGACAACTTTACAATCAAATAATTGTAAGTACCAAATAATTTCCAGATGTATAGTATTAGGTATCCTGATCCAGGAGAAATAAACTCCTGAAAAAGTTGAGAGTAAATGGTTTTACCTTGTAAAAGTTGCCAGGCAATATTTATAGTCGCGCCTTCATCTGGACGAGAATTATGTTCGCTCAACAGTAGTAGGAGCGCTACTATAAACAATAGATAGATATATAATTTTGCATTTAAAGAAGAATTTTTCCATTCACAAAAAACCATCCTTTTTGCGAATGGTTTTTTGTGAAGTAATTTCATTTTCGTGCATTTAAAATGAATACGATTAGCTATATCTAAGTTAATTTTCCGTTGTTAACAAAATTAACTATCAATGTTGATATTGCGTAGGCTAAGCCTAGAATAACAGCGCCAATGATAGCAAAAAGAATGATTTGTTGTGCTTTTTTGGTTTGCGCTGGTTCACCCTGTGATGTCAAGTACAGAAAACCACCGTAAATTACGTATGCGAAGATAATTACACCAACTAAACCTATAACTACAGTAACAATGCTGTCAATTTTAGTGAAAATATCGTCTACTGTACCTGAAGTTTTGGCGGTAATTGTATTGGCGCCATTAAAAAAATCTATCGCTCCGGCGCTAGCTCTTGAAATTAAGTTCATTTTTCCTCCTAAATATTGTAGATTATTAAATAAAATTTATCGACCTGAAATTAATATTTTCTGATATATATATTATACCCATATAGCATATCTGCTTGTCAAGGATTTCTTAAAAAATCTTTTTATGGTGAGACTATTGTTACTCCCGCACCTAACCAAGCTGATATAAAAGGCAGTAGGAACTTCGAAGCCGATGCTACAAAAAGACCGATGAATGCCCAAAGGAGATATTGCTTGCCCTTGGTGGCTTTGGCGTCATCTCCATATGCTGTCAGATAAGTGAAGGCGGCGTAGAGGATAAAAATAAAGGCGGCGAACATGATGATGTTTAGAAAAAAATTAAACACTACGTATAAAATACCCATGACACATTCTAGATCCCATTTCGCTTTTTCTGAGTTACACACACCTCCCGCACCTTGCCAAATTCTCTGAAGACTTACATTGCTTAAATCTGGCCCGGCAGCTATAACTTTGTTGATAAACATATTTGTGAACCTCAATATTAACTATTAACAATTTTAGCGAAGAAGTCGTAGATTGCGTATGCAAAAATGGCTATAAATGCGCCTATGAGAGTATAAAGTGCAAGTTTCTTGGCTTTTTCGACTTTAGCGGGATCGCCAGCTGAGGTCAGAATCAAAAATCCAGAGTAAACGACAGCAATGAATATCAACACACCCACAACACTAATAAAATCAGTATATGCCTTGTCGGCTATTTTCTGAAAGTCGATACTCCCAGTAACCGCCTCGTTTTTTATCTCTTCGGTCGCGGCATATATTCTTTCTATAGTTGTTTGCATTGTTGTATTTGTGGATTAAGTTAATTTTATTTGTAAATTTATTCTAAGTGGCTACATCGTCAATGATTTGATCAGTAGGTTCGTGAGGAGGAGGATAGTATATCCTAGGATAGCCCCGATAATAAGCTCGCTACCCTCTTTGGTCTTGGATTGGTCGCCACCAGCGGTGATGTATTTGAAAGCGCCGTAAAGGATAACTATGGCGCCGACAGCAGGCCCGAGCGTGGTAGTGGCGAAGCTAAAGATGGCGTTAATCCAGTCATAGCCAGTATTTATTGGTGTAGAGCCAGGGATCTCCACTGAATTTAATGCGGCCGCGGCTCTCTCTATTAAGTGGGGGTTAATCATAACTTATTTCCATTCGTCGGATTTTAATAATGCGGTGGTGTCTAGGGCTGTGAGGTCGATGATGGAGGCGGAGTCTCTGGTCTTGCTATTGATGGCCGCGATGGCATCGTTGATGTATTTATCGAAGATTACGGGGTTTCTTCCCTTGAGGAAGGTCTTCGCGGTTGAGAGCTCATTGGCCTCTGGAGCGGTGGGACGGTCTCTTTGGAGTAAAGTGGTGTCTGCAACGGCAGAAGGGGTGGTCTTGAGCGCTGGTGTGATTGTGCCGTTGGCAGCCGCTATACTGTCTGCGTAGGTAGTGGCGAGGGCAACGTTGAAATTCCAAGCTAGTGGAATGTTGTTTGAAATACCACTGACGCCGAAGGCGGTGAAGCGGGTAAAGTCGGTGATGGTATATTGTTCTTGGCCGAGTTGTGGTGCGTAGGCTTTGCGGTATTGAATGTCGGGATAGGTCTCGAGGAATTTCTTTTCTAGACTGCCGTAGCCAAACATCATGGCGACTTTGCCGTGAGCGAAGGCGTCGATGGAATTACCGAGCGCATCGTTCCAAGAGTAATTGGCAGAGGCGGGATCGGCGAAAGAGGTGTAGAAATCAAAGGCTCTCTTGCCGGGGATGTCCTTGAGGCCGGCGGTCGTATTCTTGGACAGATTGAAGGTGGCGATCTTGAGGTCGTCAGAGGTGATCTGAGTGCCGTTTTGGAACATCAGAAGATAGAGAATGTCTTGAGCGTTGGGGATGTTCTTGGTGCCCATGGCCATGCCAGATTGGATAATATTGTTGGCAGCATCTTTCTTGGTCAGGAGCTTGATGGCCTCGGTGATCTCCGACCAGGTCTTGGGTGGCTCGGCGAGGAGCTTGTTGACCTTGTCACGCAAGGTGGGGTCGGTATCGGCCTCGTGAAGCTTGTTGAAGTCGCGCAGAGTCTGTTGAAAGACTTGAGGATTCCAATAAATTGTGAGTGGCTCGATGGATGGCGTGAGGGCATAGACCTGATCGCCGATGGCGACGCTTTGGGCGACTGCTGGGACGAAACTAGTTTTTATATCTATCAATGGACCAGTTTTTTTGGTTTTTGGGTCAGTGACTGTGGGCATGGGGGCAAGCTTATCTTTGTGGCGGTAGACCCAGTCATTGGGCATCGCCCAGACATCAGGACCAAGACCGGATAATATTGAGTTGAGGACTCTCGTCTCATAGCCAGTGTCGAGAGTTTCTCTCTTGTAAGTGAAGGTGTAGCCCTTGTTGGTCGATTCGAAATCGGCCTTAATTGGCTTCCAGATATCCTCACTCTCAAAGCTCCAGACGACGAATTGATTGGCGTTTTTCTGCTCGGTCACAGTCTGGGCCGCGGGCTTCTTGGAGCTGGTCAGCGTACAACCGGAAAGAACGCCACTAAAAAGAGCGAATACAGTGACGTATGCTGTGGTTCTCAGTATTTTGTTCATCTTTCCCTCCATTGTATGCTAAAGTTTGGCTGCTGTGTCGATGATAAATTGACGTAATTCTTTGTTGATATCATCACGTTGAAGTCCTATCTCAACATTCGTTTTGAGATATTGGGTGACGTTACCACAATCATAATATTTTCCGCTTTTTATTTCAACTGTATGAGCGCCAATCCCCTGCTCTTTTAATTTATTGACACCGTCCGTCCAGACGAGCTCTTCGCCCGGTTTGGGAGTAATGGACTCGAATGCGCCAAATATTTCGGGCACGAAGACAAAGCCTGAGACCACTGCGAGATTCGAGGGCTTTTTGTCGACGCCTGGCTTCTCAATCAGCTCATCGACTCTGATCACGCCATCGGCAACTTCTGGGCCTTTGACGAAGCCATATTTGAGAGTATCTTCGGGATTATCGGTCTTGACACCCGCCAATATATTGCCACCATAGGTGTTGTAGGCGCTGATCAATTGTGAGACGCGCGAGGGCTTGGCAAGGATGAAATCATCACCCCAACATACAACAAACGGCTCATCCCCTATTATGTTTTTGGCAGTCAAGATGGCATCACCATTCCCCCGTTGTTCCTTCTGTCTGACATAGACAAATTCGGCCATACTCGACAGATTTCGGATCTGATCTAGCTGAGCAGTCTTGCCAGATTCAGCTAATTTGTATTCGAGCTCGAGATGTCGATCGAAGTGATCTTCGATGGCTCGTTTGTGCCAGCCGGTCACAATAATAATTTGCTCTATCCCCGCTTCTACAAGCTCTTCGACGACATATTGGATCACGGGTTTGTCAACGATTGGTAACATCTCCTTGGGCATTGCTTTGGTCTCTGGTAGGAAGCGAGTGCCATAACCAGCGGCAGGAATCACGGCTTTTCGAATTTTTTGCATAAGTCCTCTATCAATTAAAATTCTTACAAATTCATATATATGAATCATACTATCGGACAAGAAAAATGGCAAGAAGATAATTAAATAAATAATCAAGTATCAATTA
>JBAXQZ010000073.1:0-5463 GCA_037131475.1 bacterium
ATCGGGTCCATCCTTCGCCAAGGCTACGGACGGCACGGCAAGCCCGATAATGACAAACGGTGGGACATCATCCTGAGTTATCGAAGGATCTAGAGCATGCAGCTAGTGCTCGTTGGGAATAGAACGTTTTACTAGATTCTTCACTTTTATTTACTTGTTCAGAATGACGAACAAAAGACCAAAAGATGATTGTCTGCCCCATAGATTCCCGGGCACCACTCTTCACAGGACACCGCTGGTCCCAAGAATGACAGAATATGGTGTGTCATCCCGTACTGCAATCTTGAGATACGGGATCTTGTAATATAGTAATTAAGATTCCTGGTCTCAAGTGGCAGCCAGGAATGACAAAATGATTATCTGTACAATTATCTGTTATCTGAGCAATCTGTATTCAGTATGTTATTTGTTTCGTAAATTTGGTATTTTTCGTTTTTCGTATTAATGTCTATTTCGTATTTAATAATTGATAAATTAATAATTTATTTGAAAATTGATAATTGATAATTGAAAATTTATATATTTCGTATTAACTGCCAACCGCAAACCACTAACTGCAAACTCTCACATGTCTTTTATTATTTTTTTCAATGCTAGTTGGGGATAATTTATGCTACGATTGGCGTCATATTGCACAACCTGTGGATAAGTTGGTATATTTTCTATGCACGTTAATTTAGGAAGGATTTTGTATGGATCTCAATGAAATTTGGAAAATCGCTTTGGGAGAATTGGAGATTTCATTATCTCGAGCCAATTTTGTCACATGGTTTCGAAATACTTTTATCTTCGATTACAAAAAGGGTATATTTACGATTGGAGTGCCCTCAATCTTCATTGAAGACCGTCTCAAGAAAAAATATATTAAAGACATTCAGAAAACACTCCAAACGCAGGTTCATGAGCCAATCCTCGCAATCAAATTTAAAGTTGCCAATCCCAAACCAGACCAACAAATCAGTATTGAAAAAGACCAAGTTATCCACAATCATGTGGATAACTCCGCAAAGATTGGGGACAACCATTTACCCAAAGCTCTACCTCGAAATATCTCCCTCAATGACGATTACAAATTTGAAAATTTTATCGTTGGACAATCCAATCAGCTTGCCTTTGCTGCCGCAAATGCCGTCGTTAAAAAACCAGGTGAAATATATAACCCACTCTTTTTCTATGGTGAATCTGGCCTTGGCAAGACTCACCTAATGCAAGCCATCGGTCACGCTTATCTCGAGAAGAACCCTGATGCTCAAGTTCTCTATGTTTCAACCGAAACCTTTATCAACGACTTCATTTCTGCTGTCAGTTTTGGTCAAGGCAAAGCCAAAGATTTCAAAAACCGTTATCGAAATGTGGATTTACTTTTGATCGACGACATTCAATTTCTCTCCACCAAAGAATCAACTCAAGATGAATTCTTTCACACTTTTAATCATCTTCACCAAAACAAGAAGCAAGTCATCCTCACCTCTGATCGCTCACCCAAAGATATCAAGGGCTTGGAAGTTCGTTTGAAGACGAGATTTGAGGGTGGTATGGTAACTGATATTAGTTTGCCCGATCTCGAAACTCGTGAAGCAATATTACTACAAAAAGCCAAAAAGCTTGGCATGGTCATCGATAATAATAGCAAAGAGGTAATTAATTTTGTTGCCAATAATGTCAAATCCTCGATTCGTGAGCTAGAAGGCGCTCTAAACAAGATTATTGCGGTTTGTGAGCTAACCAATAGTCCACTCACCGTAGATCGCGCCAATGAGATTCTGGGGGATATTAGCAAGGAAAAGAAGCAGCTCATCACCTCGGATTTAATCATTCGAGAAGTTCATAAATATTTTCATATTCCTATCGAAGAAATATTGGGGCGCAAAAGGACGAGAGAATTGGTAAATCCTCGACAGATTACGATGTATTTACTTCGCCATGAATGCAATCTCTCATTCCCAGAAATAGGACGCGAGATGGGTGGCAAAGATCACTCCACCATCATGCACGGTTGTGACAAGATTGCTGCCAGCCTCTCCAGTAATCCCAAAATCAAAGAAGATCTAGCCAATATCAAAGAAAAAATCTTCGCATTTGGAAGTTCATAGTTAGAATAATGAATTGTGAATTGTGAATAATGAATTAAAAATAGAAGTACTTTAAAATTTAGAATTTAACCTCACCCAACCTCTCCTTCGAAAGGAGAGGGGTAGCCATACTTAAAATTTAAAAAATGTTTGTTATATCGAATTTGATGTTTTGAATTTAAAATAAGGGGTGTCATTCCGGGCTGTAAGCTTGAGACCCGGAATCCCGTCACAAGAGTGAGCGATACCACATTACGAAACAATTACAAAGCTCACTACTTGATCATTGAAAATTTAAAAAATTAATTGATAATTGATCATTGAAAATTAAAAATTTATTTAAGAGGTAAGCCGATAGTTAAATAACTTTATATAATTAATAGTAATAATAAGGGGTGTGGACAGTGTGGACAAGTGGAAAAAGGTAAAGCTATAAAGCAAAAAAAGGTAAAAAATCTGTTGATAAGGTGGGCAAGAAATAAGGGATAAGGGTCTGAAAAAAGGGGATAACTTATTTCAATCAAAATGATGAGAGGGAAACTGTAGATAAGTAGTTTATTTATACACAACAAAATTTGAAAAAAGAGACTTATCCGCAGCCTAAATTACAAAAAAGAAAATTGAAGCTAAAAATACGATATTAAAGACAAGACTTATACACAGATTAACAAAATTCTGTGGAAAACTCCAAATAAGAGCACAAAACATTTATAAACCAAAAAATATAATATTAAAATACAATTAAAATAAAAGGAATATATGAAAGTTACAATCTTACAATCAAATTTTACCAAGGCTCTCTCACACATAAGCCGTGTCGTCGGCACTCGCACCACATTACCAGTCTTGAGCAATGTACTCATCACGGCCCAAAAGGGCAGGATCGAGTTTTCGGCCACTGATCTAGAGATTGGGATTATCACCTCTACTATCGGTAAGATTGAGGAGGAGGGGGAGATCACCTTACCTGCTCGGTTGTTGTCAGATTTTATCTCCAATAATAAAGATGAATCTATCGAGCTCACAGTCTCAGGCGTCAAAGCCAATCTCAAATCAGCCCACTTTGAAGCCAATATCATCGGCATCTCTCCAGAAGAATTCCCCAAAGTGCCAATCTTTGACGCTGATTATTTCTGTGCAATCAAGAAAGATGAATTTATAAACGTTGCCAAAAGGGTAGCGATTGCTCCCGCCAATGATGAGACAAGGCCAGTCCTTGCTGGGATTTATTTTGCTTTTGATAGTGAAGAGGTTACACTTGCTGCTACTGACTCATACCGATTGGCAGAGGACAAAATTCATATCACCAACAAAGCCAATGACCGCAAGATGATTGTGCCAACCCGAACGATTAATGAAGTGATCCGTTTGATTTCTAGTGCCGACGACGCGAGTGAGATCAAAATATCTGCAACTGAAAACCAAGTTTCATTCAAAATCAACGATACATATATTGTTTCAAGACTTATCGAAGGTGCTTTCCCCAATTATGCGCAAATCATCCCCACCAGCGCTACCATCACCGCGGTTGTTGATCAGAGTGAATTACTCTCCGCTGTCAAAATGTCCTCACTTTTTGCCAAGGAATCGGTCAACAATAATGTGAAGATCAAGGTTGGTAAAGATTGTCTGATTGTCTCCTCGACCTCCTCTCAAGCAGGAGACGCCAAATCCACTATAGAGGCTAAAACAACCGGTGAAGAGGTGGAGATTGCCTTTAATGCCAAATATCTCATCGATGTTTTGCAAGTTCTCCCTGGCTCAAAAATTTCAGTCAATCTGACCAATGCCAATTCTGCCGGCGCCATCCGCAAAGAAGGGGACAAAGATTTCCTCTACATCATCATGCCGTTGAAGATTGAAGGATAAAATATCAAAATTAATCTCTACTTGTCATTTCGACTCGGTGAAACCGGCGGAGAAATCTAATAATGAATAATCTATTATTAAGATCTCTCGGCTCCATTACATTCTGCTCGAGATGACAGGTAATTTAGCTTTCATTTATTCTTCGACTCCTTGTGGCTTGAGGGTGGACCTGCCTGACGGTAGGCAGGGAAGTTGGTATCGAAGAGTTAGTTCTCTTCCTGCAAGAACACAGGCTCGAACAATAAAAGTGTAGGATGTATTCATTTCGTAAATTTGGTATTTTTCGTATTTCGTATTAATATTTATTTCGGATTTGATATTTGATAACTTAATAATTTACTTGATAATTGAAAATTGATAATTGAAAATTTATTTATATTATAAATACTCATGCTAACTCACATAAAACTTGAAAATTTTCGTAGTCACTTGAGAGCAGAATTTGATCTGGGCGAAGTGACAGTCTTTCTCGGTGCCAACGGCGCAGGCAAGAGCAATGTCCTAGAGGCTATCACCCTGTTGGCCTTTTGTAAATCATTTCGCGAGGAGGACAAGAAAAGCTTGATTCATTTTGACGCTGATTATGCGAGGATTGTGGCAGGAGAAATGGAAATATTTATTCAAAAATCACCCACCTCAATTTTCAAAGCCAAAAACAAGGGATTATTTAGCAAAAAGGTTGATTTTATTGGCCTACTTCCCACAGTGGTATTTTCTCCAGAGACGCTCTCGATTATCGCTGGTGGCCCCAAAGAACGCCGTCGTTTCCTCGATGTAATGATCGGGCAGGTTGATCGCGAATATCTCCTCACACTTATCAATTTCGAGAAAGTCAAAGAACAACGCAACAGTCTCCTGCAAAAGCTAGCCAAAGGACAAGGAGCGGCGAGTGAGTTGGATTATTGGGACACAAAATTTCTTGAGTATGCCCGTTTAATCATTGCCAAGCGCCAAGAGGTTATATCAAGCCTCAACCAATCGCTAAGCAATTTTTATAGTGAGATATCGGGTGATGCTGATCAAGAACTTCAATTAAATTATACTACGACATTAACACCCGAAATAATCGACGACATTCATTCAATCCGAGCCCGTGAAATAGCTTCTGGACGCTCACAATTTGGCCCGCATAGAGATGACTTTAAGGTGGTATTAAACTCTCGCAATATGGCAAATTACGCCTCGAGAGGGGAGGTCCGCTCGGCCATTTTATCGCTCAAAATTACCGAAATTTGTTTTTTGGAAAAAAGTTTAAAAAATACAGATAAAAAACCAATTCTTTTGCTTGATGACATCTTCTCAGAGTTTGATGAGGACCGCCGCCATCATCTAGACAAATTAATCGAAGGATATCAAACAATTATCACCACCACCGACGAGATTTTCCTCTCTCCAACCTTGCGTCAAAAAGCAGTTGTGATACGATTGGAGAGAAATAGTGAATAACTTGAGGTCTGCAGTTAGTAGTCAGTAGTTGGCAGTTTGTCATTAATTTATCACTTATTTAAAAAGGGTGTCATTC
>JBAXQZ010000074.1:0-5420 GCA_037131475.1 bacterium
GGCATTCTGATCTTAAATATGAGTAAAAATTAGTCAAAGTGAGAAACTCAGGTAGCAGTTGGTAGCTGGCGGTTGGCAGCTCATTGTGAATTTTGAATTGTGAATTCTGAATAATGCGGCGTCATCCTGAGTTATCGAAGGATCTAGAGCATGGAGCTAGTGCTCATTGGGAAATAGAACGTACAACTCAATTCTTCACTCTAGATTACGGGATCCCAACACAAGCGCGAGCGCATCGATAAAACCAGTCCTGGTCTATTTTTTCTGCAAACGGCAAACTACTAACTACGAACTTTTACCCTCCGCCTTGCAACACTCATCCAAATCACCGCTCCAATCAACAATAGTACTATTCCAAAACTCGTGAAAAGCAATGTGCGATAGAGCTTTTGGGGCGCAAATTCGATCGTGCCGCTTCCTTCTACCCCATCGGGAACGAGAAAGCCGTTGGCATAAGTATTGACCATTATTGGATCGATGGTTTCCCCACCAATTTTCAATTTCCAGCCACTATTAAAGTTTTCAGAGAGAATAATTAGCTTGTCCCCTGTTGATTGACTTTTTAAATTTATTTTATATTTGGTCGGATTAATCTTGTCCCAGCTTAAATCCCCCGCACCCAATTGCTTCTGAGCGTAAACACTATCAGTCGCAGTAAAGTCTCTTTGATCCAAGAAAACTAATCCCCCAATCGCATTTTCCCCATCAAGACTTTTGACTGAATATTGGCCATCCAGGCTAGGATTAATTTGAACATCTACCCACTGCTCAGTCTCCCCTTTGGTTTCGATAATTGTATCATTGACTGAGATTTTCCCAGATCTAGCTGAGGAAAAATAGCGCAAATATAAAGTGTCGCTCATATTCTTTTGAGATAAATTAAATGAAAATTGATCCGCAACTCGCGTAAAGAGAAAGTCATTAATCGTGTCGGAGAAAACTTTACTCTCATAGAATGATAAATACCCAGGAGACCAACCGAAATTACCGTTGTGCTTTAGGGTTTTAATCGTGCCAAAATTTAATTTATTTTCTGAATCAGCAAAAGCTTGACCAATTTTATCGCTACATTTGTCGATCAGATATGGCGAGATAGCTTTATTTGGCTGATAAAAAAAGCTGTCGATATCGTTACTAGTATTTGCATAATTACAAACATTGGCTGAGTTTTTTGATAAATATACCAAGCCTTTTTGATCATTCAGCTGATAGATATCTGTTTGATCACTAACTGCTTCTTTTTTGAGGTCAGGATAGCTCTCAAGCTTTTGCTCATTGGTCTCATCCATCCAGCGCTGACGCAATTCATGACGAAGTTGATCGATGCCGACTGAAAGAAAATAATAGCTATCTAGATATTTTCGATCCACAATCAGATTTGAGCCAAGATATGGCAATAATGTGGTAAATCCTCCATCCTTCATCACAAAATCATTTGCAACGGCGTTGCGAAGCTTCCAAGAAAGGTTTTTACCGTCCAGATCTGAAGATGCTTGATTGACTGGTGAGCTATCAAATGAGTAGGCAATATTATCAGGGTAATTAATCCCCGATCGTTTGTCATCTTTGAGCTTCCAAAAGCTAAGATTTGGTGGATAAAATATGCGATCACGAGTCAATTCGTTAATTCTTTGATTTACCGCCTTGAGATCCTTGGGAAGATTGACTGAGCCCATATAGCCATAAAGATCCCCCGAAAAACTGGTGAGATTGAACATAATAATTAGAAAAATAATCAATATTGGTGGCAGTACTTTTGGATAAAATTTGTTTTTAAAATTTATTTTATTGATTCCAAGAAATGTTTTCTCAATTGCAATGGCCAAGACGATACAATAAGCAAATAAAATTAAATACTCAAGATGATATGCCTCTCGGAACATAGACAAACCAGGTACTTTGCTGAAAAGAATTGGGTAGATATTTTGAAAAGGTGGCGTCGCACCTACCGACATTACTATGACCACAGAAATAACAAGGATGGAAAAAATATATAAATATCTTCTCTCAATGTTTTTGTAGCCAAGCCAAAACATAGTGGCAAGGGAAATCATTCCGAACGAGAGACGAGCCCAAGACTGATTGATCGCCACAAAAATCTGATCCGTATTGCCGTGATCAGCAAGGAGTAAAGTATTCCAAAAATGATGTGGTAGTGTATCGAGCCGACTGACGAAAGCAAGCGAATCCAAGCTGCTACCACCCACAATGGACCTTGCATAGAGGAAGACAAAGCCAATCCATGAGGCATTTAGCAGTGCGTAAAGAGATAGAATTAGAAAAGTTGCTAAAATCTTACCAAAGCCCGGACGCTTTAATATAAAAGAAAGAAGTATATCGATCGAAATAAATATGAGAAAGAAGGCAGCAAAATGAATCTGAGTAAAGGCCAGCCAACTGCATAAAACAGCATATACAATATAAATATTTAGTTTTTTTGGTTGACTACTTGCTTTGAAATAAAAAAGGATAAGAAGCGGAAAAAATGCGCCGGAGATTAGATAGCCCAAGTATCCAGCAGCGAAACGGGTGATTAGCACAGGCGAAACGATGTAGAATAGGCCAGCCAAAAAAGCTGGCACATTACTAAATTTTTTAATCTTTAGTAATAGAAACATCCCATAGCCACCAAGTGCAAAGAGGCCAACAAAAAGAATCTTGTAATAGAGGAGCACATTTATATTTGTGTAACTTATTAATTGATGAATAATATTGTACAAAAAGAATGTCTTTTGTCCCGAGACTATACCATTACTGACCTGCGAATAGATGTAAAGGCTTTCATTAATAAAATGGCCAAAGCCAATCAATTGATTTCCCCAGTCATAAATTAACCCTGGATTATCTCTGACAATTACCTGCCTCAAAATAATGAGTGACGCAATCAAATATAGCCCGAAATATGTTAGATTTTGTTTAAATATTTTATTCATATTCATAAATCATTACCCAGATAAAAAGAAGGGTCGCATCATATAATATTCGATAATCTATCCCCAACAAGGCCTCCTTCTTGACGACAATCAAGATCGGAATAGCTAGTAATGCCAATAGCGGAAAAATCTTAATAATTATAGTCTTACGCAAAAATACTGAGACTATAGCAACGCTCAAGACTATCAAAAAAGCTTTGTGATCATTGTTGAGATAAGCAAAGGCGAAGATAACTAGACTATAAAAAAAGAGGCCAATATTCTTTCGCGTAAGAATATATTTAGTTCCCTTGGTCACTCTTTTCCTCTCTTTTCATTTCAATAATTGCCATAATCACGGTCAGAACGAGAAAATAATAAGCATAGACGGCAAATTGCTCGGCGCTGGCATCACGTTTGATGATGAGGAATATTGGAGTCAACGAGAGGAAGAAAAGTGCAACTTTGGCCAATGTTTGACTTGTGAGAGGATGAAGGAAATGCCAAATGAGAAATAGTACGAATGCAATATCCTCAAGTTTCCAGCGCAAATAAACACCCACGATGAGGGCAACGATTAGAATAGCATAATCGAGATTTTGATATGTCAGATACTGCCCAATCTGCAATTCATGTTTTAATTCATCATATTGATTTTTGATATATTGAAGTTTTTTCATATTAATTGGAGGTGTTTAAGTCTGCGGAGATGGATAGATTTTTGATACCAAATAAGCCTTCTTTCAGTCCTGGATTATTAATATCGTAAGAGATCTTAATATATAGAGCGCTACTCTTCCCATCACCAAGGATTATCGAAGTATAGTTTTGGTTTGACCCGACCACGTTTTCTTCATTATCTGCAATAGTGGTGGGGATATTGGTCCAATTCTGTTGATCAAAAGAGTACGAGATTAGCGGTCGGAAATAGTCAGCACCGAGATCAGTGGCAAGAAATCTGACTTTCTTGATTGGGTAAATCATATCCAACTTGTAGATAAAATTTTGGTCGTTTTGAGCGACGCCTATTACACCTGAATTCTTTGGGTCAAAGAAAACTTTGTCCAGCGTATTGCCGGTATTTTTGATTGAAAAAATATCGAGATAGTCTGAAATATTACTCCTGAAACCATATCCATATTTACCCACTCCGCCAAGATCTTCGAAGAAAGCGCCACTTACAATTCGATTATTTTGATATGTTTGATAATCAAGGCTATAAATCTTAAAATTCATCTCACCATCGTTTGTAAGCTGACCGTCAGTACCTATCATTCCTGCATATCCATCTCCATAGCCAATATTACTCTTGGAGCCAATCAGGCTGATATTGTTGAAATAATTTGATTCAGAGTTGGCATTGTTGATACCGATGAAATAATATTTGTTTTTCTCGAGATGATATGGGATCGAAATTCGCCAGAGGCCGTCACTATCCAGATATAATGATGGATTATCAGTGCGGAATTCTGTTTTTTGCAGTATCTCAGGATTAATCCTGAAGCCCTCACTATTTTTTTCAGCAATATGAAGCTCAAGGTTGAACGAAACGAGTCCACCTTTGCCCTTAAGCTTTAAATCCAATGCGATGGAAGATAAATACTCGTTTTCAGCCTTAAAAGTTTGCCCAAAGGTCTGAGACTTGTGCGCATCAAATGTGAAAATGCTGTCCAGTCCCATATCTTTAATTGTAGGGCCTTCCAGTACTGCATCACTTTTACCCTCGAAAGTTGGCTTCAGGTCGTCAGCTTCTTTTTGGCTGCCAACATTCAACCTAGTGAGCCGTATATTTTTGGCGTAAACACTATCCATAATACTTTTGTCATTTCTAATCACTTGAATTTTCTGATAATCATCATTGGCAAAAACAATAATTTCTTTGTGGCTGCAAAGCTTGTCATAACCCGACGAGATTACGCCAAGTTCTTTCTTGAGGCCAATACTGTCTACCGCTATGACCTTGAGTAATATAGGCTCAGGAGCTAAATTCATATCACCAGTTTCGCTAGCATCAGCGTCGTCAGTCTCATCGCTCTGTGCCCGAACATCTATAGAAAAACGATAAGTATCGCCTTCCGCCATCTGCCCAAGATTCAGATCGGCAGACTGATTGGAGGCGTCGATCAATACATTTCCATCAACTGACCTCGCTGTAATCATAGATGAAGGCTTAAAATATCGATGATTGATCACAAACACACATAGGACTAGCAAAATAAAACAATATTTCCAATTTTGTCTTATAAATTTTATTGATTTGATATAATTAGCTTTCATTGCGTTTCCCTTCTCTTTTTAAGCCGCAGAAAAAATAATATGCCTATTCCAATTGCAATAACTGCTCCACCTGAGAATAGTCCTATAATAAAAATTGATTGTGGCCTGAAAAATATGGTCAGCCGTAAATTTATTGTTCCATCAGAATTTTCCGTATATGCATCTCTTGGGAAATTTTTCTTAATATAATCTGGGTTTATTTCCCATTTGTTTGCATATTTCGAAGAAATT
>JBAXQZ010000075.1:0-5410 GCA_037131475.1 bacterium
AGAGGCATTCTGATCTTAAATATGAGTAAAAATTAGTCAAAGTGAGAAACTCAGGAGACTTCTCATCCTCAAGCCACAAGGAGTCGAAGAATAAATAAAAGCTATACAAGCTTGTCATCTCGAGCAGAATGTAATGGAGCCGAGAGATCTTAGTAATAGATTATTACATCATTAGATTTCTCGCCTCCGACAGCCCATCGAGAAGTCGAAATGACAGGAGGGGAATATGCTTTATCGATGCGCTCACGCTTGTGACGGGATTCCGGGTCTCAAGCTTTCAGCCCGGAATGACACCCCTCAGGAGAACTGGCACGAACCATTGATCGCTAACTACCGACTACTGACTACAAACTGCTAACTGCTAACTACCAACCGCCAATTACCTTATCACGGCCACCATATCCACATCGCCGTCTGTGTAGTACATCTCGGTGTATTTCTCACCAAAAACTATATTGGTGATATTTGAATTTTTCATTTCAATTAGCAGAGTATCATTCTGGCCGCTAGCTTCAATAACCCTGATCTGATTGCCCTGTTGGTAGACAATGTGTGCATAATCTGGCAACCAAACTACATGACTAATCGGTGTCGAAAAACGAGCAATCAAGTCATCCTCAACCCAGATTTCATAATCTGAATAAGATAAATCATTGGACAATTTCTTTGCGAGCATATCCACTGGAGCGTGGAGGGCAGCCAACTTTTTGGTATCCGTCAAAACCTGAGGGGAAATATTATTTTTAATCAACAAAATATTTTTTGAGACATTGACCATCTCTGCCTCAACCATATATGTTGTTTGCCAATCGTAGTAGCCTTCTTTTTTGATCGACACTGTATGGGGACCAGCAGTTAAGTTAACATAGTAGGGCGTCTTCTTGCTCTTAATCTTTCCATCAACAAACACCTCCGCATCGCGAGGCGTCGAAGTCACATTAACGATGCCCGTTTTGATAATTCTGAAATTTCGATAATTAAACCGATACCCCTGAGCATAATAAATAATTCCAAAAGCCACACTCAGTATCAGACATCCGACTACGAGCTGCGCAAACATGATGCGCCAAAAATTGTTTGTTCTGCGATGATACATATTTTTAACCTAAATTATATTGAATTATTATGATTTTTTCCATACAATCAATTTGGTGACAATTTTTTTGATTAATTATTTATGAAATTAATCATTTGCACCGTATTTTATCTATATTAGCACATTTTCAGGACAAAAATCCACCTTTATACTTTATCTGAGGATGGAATATTTGCTTGCACTATTGCATATCATAGCTAAATAGGAAATAATCTTAATTAAACAGTTCGAAAAACAACCTTAATCCACATAGATCGGAGTCAATCATGTCACAATTCAAAATTACCGGAAAAAGACCTTTGAAGGGGTCCATATTAATCTCAGGCGCCAAGAACGCAGCCCTCAAGATCATACCCGCCGCCATCTTGGGTAACACCCCCTCAATAGTCAAAAATGTTCCCAAAATTGCAGATATCTTCAAAATGGATGAAATCTTGCAAAGCATCGGGGCGAAGATTACCTTTGCCGACAATACCTTTATGGTTGATCCGACAAGTATCAATTCGACCGCCCCAGAAGCAAAATTGGTCAAAAAATTACGTGGCTCAGTCGTCTTGATCGGACCACTGCTCGCCAAATACGGAAAAGCTACATTTAGCGAGCCAGGTGGCTGTCTCATCGGCTCACGCCCCATTGACGATCACCTTGATCTGTTTGAACAATTTGGGGTCAAAATAAATTACAATGAAAAGCTTGGCAAATACGTTTTTAGTGGCAAACCCAAGGCCGGCAAAATAGTCTTGAAGGCAATGAGTGTGACCGCAACAGAAAACGCCATGATGGCAGC
This sequence comes from bacterium, assembly GCA_037131475.1. Classification (GTDB taxonomy): domain Bacteria; phylum Patescibacteriota; class UBA1384; order XYA2-FULL-43-10; family 1-14-0-10-43-13; genus JBAXQZ01. The sequence goes on from JBAXQZ010000075.1 coordinate 1,884, forward strand.
AGTCTTGTCCCCAGGTATTACCACTGTCCACGTTGCTGCCGCAGAGCCAGAGATTGCAGACTTAGCCAACTTCCTCAACGATATGGGCGCCAAGATTACTGGCGCAGGCACACATGTCATCACAATTGAGGGCGTAAGCTCACTTCATGGCGCCGAACATGAAGTCCTGCCTGACAGAATCGAAGCCGGCACATATCTAATCTCTGCAATCGCAGCAAATTCTGAAGTTGAGATCGGACCGATCATTCCAGATCACCTCAATTTGGTTCTCAAAAAATTGGAGGACGCAGGCGCAAAGTTTGAGATTATTGTGAGAGACAACAAATCATATATCAAGACCAAAAAGCATGGTGAATTAATTGCCCAAAGCATTGATACTCGTCCATATCCAGGCTTCCCAACCGACCTTCAATCACCATACGCCGTGCTAATGACTCAGGCAAAAGGTGAGACCCAGATATTTGAAACAATTTTTGAGGGTAGATTTCGCTATCTTGAGGAGCTCAAGCTAATGCGCGCCGAAATTGAGATCCAAAATCCACGCACATTTGTGCTCAATGGCTCATCAAAGCTTGTCGGCACAGAGATTTCCAGTCGCGATATTCGTGGCGGTGCAGCGCTGGTCATAGCCGCCCTGATCGCTGATGGCGAAACGATTATTAATGATATTGAATACATCGATCGAGGCTACGAAGATATGGATGGTAAATTACGAGCCATCGGCGCACAAATTGAAAGAATCCAAGATTAGCTTTAATTAATTATTTCTCTATTATGAAATCTAATTCATATATTTGAGATGAGAAAACAGGAAAATGATTCGAAAAATTGCAATTGACATAGGTACAAATAATATTCGCGTCTATGTGCCCAAAAAGGGCATTGTCATAGATGAGCCTTGTGTTGTAGGCCTTCAAGCCGCCAACAACAAGATTATGGCCATTGGTAGCGAAGCCAAAATGATGATTGGACGCACCCCAGAAAGTATTATCGCCGCAGTTCCGCTCAAAGATGGCGTCATCGCCAATTTTCGAATTGCTGAGGCAATGCTCAAATATTACATCAACAAAGTTTCCGGTAGCATCCGTCTCTTCAAGCCAGAGATAATGATTTCCATTCCCGCAGGCGTCACCTCGACCGAACGTCGAGCAGTCGTGGATGCTTGCAACTCTGCTGGCGCGAGGCAAACATATCTCATCAAACAACCAATCGCCGCCGCACTTGGCGCAGGCATCCCCATAGCCACAGCTTCGGGCAATATGATTATCGATATTGGTGGTGGCACGAGTGAAGTAGCAGTCATTGCCCTCGGTGACGTCGTAGTCTCCTCCTCCGTTCGCGTTGGTGGCAACAAGATCGATGCCGCAATCGCCAATTATATTCGCAAAAAGCACAACCTTATCATCGGCGACCAATCAGCGGAGCAAGTAAAGATCAAAATAGGCTCAGCCCAACCACCCAAGAAAGAGCAAAAGATGGAAGTATCAGGATCAAATACCATTACTGGCCTACCAGAGAGCATTATGATTAATTCCGAAGAGATAGTTCATGCGATCAAGCAACCCCTCTTGGATATTATCAATGCCGTGAAGGAAGTCCTACAGAAAACCCCGCCTGAGCTTGCCTCTGATGTGATGGATAAGGGCATTATCCTGACTGGCGGAGGAGCCCAGCTCAAAAACTTGGATACTCTATTGACCAAGATTACTGGCGTACCCTGCGAAGTAGCCAACAATCCGACGGAGTGCGTGGTCAAAGGCACCGGGATCGCAATCGAGAACCTCGATGCATTCAAGAAATCAGTTCTCTGGACAAAAGAATAAAGAGCAAAAAATTATGATCATAGGCATCGATGCATCAAAAGCAGCAATGGAAAAACGCACTGGAGTTGAAAACTACGTTTATCAGCTCATTTTGAATTTGCAAAAAATTGATACCTCAAACACATATTTCCTATATACGAACAAACATTTGCCTCTCGAATTACTTCAAAATACAAATTTTATTGAAAAATACATCCCTTTTCCCAAATTTTGGAACAAAATCAGACTGCCGATTGCACTACTACGAGACAAGCCAGATAAATATCTGCAGCCTGTTTATCTAATCCCTAGTTTCGCGCCCCAAAAAAGTATTGGCGTATTTCATGATTTAGCATTCAAAAAATTCCCCGAAGCATATTCGTCTAGAGATATCGCGCTTCAAAAGAAAGCACTAAAGAATCTGTACCGGAGAGCAAATAAGATTATCTGCGTTAGCAATTCCGCCAGAGATGACCTCTTGAGCATTTATCCTAATTTGACAGAAAAATTAAATGTAATTCATCTCGCTAGCAATATCAAGCCGAGCCCAACACAATTCAAAGATCTACTCAATATTAAGGAAAAATATTTCATCTCAATTGGCCGACTTGAAAAAAGAAAAAATATCAAAAATATTATAAAATCTTTTTATGTCGCCAAACAAACGGAGCTTCCTCACAAATTAGTTCTGATCGGCAAGCCTGGATATGGCTACAATGAAATTTGTGAAACAATCAAAAGCGTACCAGAATATGCCAAAGACATTTTAATCCCAGGTTTTGTTGATAATGAGACCCTGTATGATCTAATCTTGGGCGCAGAAGCGACGCTATATCCATCGCTTTATGAAGGCTTTGGTCTCACTGCCCTCGACTCGATGTCTATCGGCACACCCGTTATTACCTCAAACACCTCCTCAATGCCCGAAGTAGTTGGCTCGGCGGCGCTTACCGTAGACCCGAACAATCTTGAGCAAATTTCTGATGCAATTATCAAAATCGCAACCGACTCCTCACTGCGTCAGGATCTATCGATCAAAAGTATTGAACAAGCACGTCATTTCAGTTGGCAAAAGACAGCTGAACAGACTAAAAAATTATTGGAGACACTATGAAAATAGCCATCGTCCACGATTTCCTGACCAAAATGGGAGGTGCCGAAAACGTACTTCTAGCAATGCACGAGGCATTTCCTGACGCACCAATTTACACCCTATTATATGACAAAGCGGGGACGAAAAATTTATTCGAAAAAGACTGTGCAATCAGGACATCTTCTTTGCAAAAATATCCGGCTTTCATCAGGCGCCACCCCAAGTTTCTTTTTGGTCAATTTTCCAAAGCTATTGAGGAATTCAATTTTAGCGATTATGACGTTGTAATTTCATCCTCAAACGCTTTCGCGCATGGCATTATCACTTCACCAGCAACATTTCATCTCTGTTATTGCCACTCTCCAATGCGCTATGTTTGGGATTGGCACGCCGAATATCTGAAAGAAAATAATATCGGCTTTGGCTTCAAAGGAATAATGGTACGATATTTGATACACAATATTCGTCTTTGGGACAAAATTTCAAGTACTAGAGTGGATAAATGGCTAGCAAATTCCAAAAACGTCCAAAGTCGGATTCATAAATATTATCAAAAAGACTCTACCGTTTTGTACCCTCCTGTCGAAGTGACCAAGATTAGCCAAGGGAAGAGAAAGCCAGAAGATTTCTAT
>JBAXQZ010000076.1:0-5233 GCA_037131475.1 bacterium
ACAGAGGTTTTTTGTATTTTTAAATATTTTTCAAAATTTTAATTGGACACTAGTGGCGTCCGAGAGGTTTTGTGGTATAGGACGATTTTTTGTGTTATAATTGAGACAAATTATTATATAAGATTATTATGGAATTGAAACAGCGACTCGAGGAATTAAAAGAGTTATTACATATTATCGAGAAAGAAAATCGTGTTGAGACCATCAAGCAAATGATGAATCAGCCTGATTTTTGGTCCGATGAAAAAAAATCAAATGATTTAGCCAAAGAGCTCAAAAATTTATCCAAAGAGGTAAAAAATTTTAATGATGTTTATGAACTGGCGATGGCTGGAAATGAAGGTGAGATTGAAGCGTTTCGAAACGAGATAGAACAGTTGGAAATATTGGCACTTCTCTCGGGTAAATATGACCAAAAAAACGCGATCATCAATTTTTTCGCTGGTGCCGGAGGTGTAGATGCCCAGGATTGGACGGAAATGCTAATAAAAATGTTTTTGCGTTGGGCTGAACAAAATGATGCAAAGGCAACGATAATTGATCAATCATTTGGCGGCGAAGCAGGTATCAAAGGTGCAACCATTGAGATCGAGGCGCCTTATGCTTATGGTAAATTGCGTGGCGAATCAGGTGTTCATCGGTTGGTCCGACTTTCTCCATTCAATGCGAAAAATTTACGGCAAACATCATTTGCACTAGTCCAAGTAATGCCTGAGATAGAAAATGACACTGAGATAAACATTGATATCAAAGATTTACGCGTAGATGTCTATCGATCAGGTGGAAATGGTGGCCAGTCTGTCAACACAACCGATTCTGCGGTACGTATCACTCATTTGCCGACGAATATTGTTGTTTCATGCCAAAATGAGCGTAGTCAGTTACAAAACAAGGAAAGCGCGATGAAAGTTTTGCGCTCCAGGCTAGCTCAATTGATGCTTGATCAGCACAAGGAGAAGATTGAGGAGATCAAGGGCAATTTCTCCTCGCCTGAGTGGGGCAACCAAATCCGTTCATATGTATTGCATCCATACAAAATGGTCAAGGATCATCGCACTGATTATGAATCAACTGATCCAGACAAGGTGCTAGCCGGGGACTTGAATGGTTTTATTGAGGCTGAGCTGAAGTACGAGGCGCAACAGGATAAATAAAATTTTATTTTTTTATATTTGGAGGGAAAATGTCGGATATATTGGGCAGATTTAATTTAAGTCTTTTGATTAATATTTTTCATAGAATTAATTTCAAAGACATTAATTCTTTGGCTGTGGAATTGATATTATTGCTGTTGGTAGTATTTATCGTCTCGTTTTTAATTGATTTTTTCTTTTCGAGGTCTTTTATCGGGCGAAAATATCGAATTTTTGTTGGTCCAGGTGTGATCATTCATGAATTCTCTCATGCAATAATGTGCTTACTTACCGGCGCAAAGATCAAAAAAATTCGTCTATTTGATAAGGACGGAGGTAGTGTTGAGCATACGCAATCACGAATACCGATCATCGGTCCAATACTAATCTCATTTGCTCCCTTTTTGTTCGGTGGATGTGCAATATATTTTTTATCAAAGCTTATTGGTATGTCTGAAATATCGTTTAATATTTTGAATTTAGATAAAAATTTATTTAATATTGTATTTGAGCAAGCTATCAAGCTAATGCATTTCGACTCAATTCAATCATATCTCATCTTTTATTTAATTATTTCTGTTATTATTACAATGACGCCAAGTTTACAGGATCTCAAAAACTCACTCGTTCCATTAATTATTTCGATAGTAGCAATCTCGATTTACTTGTATATCACAAATTTTCATACTTTAATGCCAGAAGTATGGCTGATCAGAGTTATTTCGATTATTTCAACATTACTTATTTTGTTGCTTTTGTGTCTTTTTTTGAGTATTATTACTTATATATTTTCTAAATTGTTTCGTCTTGATTAATAATTTAGTGTTTAATTTATCGATTAATATTTAAGGAAAAAAATGGTTGATTTTGGAAAAATGAAAGATTTGTACGAATTGCAAAAAAAGGCTAGAAAAGTACAAAAAGAATTAAAGGATATCGAAGTTGAAGCCTCAAGTAATGATGGCTGGGTGACAGTAGTTTTTAATGGCGAACAACATTTGGTTGAGGTACAATTGGCTGAAGAGTCATTGCGACCAGAAAACAAAAGAGAGCTTGAAAAAGATCTCAAAAATGTGGTCTCACAAGCCATCGCGAGATCTCAAGCAATAGCAGCCGAGAAGATGAAGGATATTGCTGGCGGTATGGGTATTCCAGGATTATAAATAATCAAAAATATAGAACAAAACGAAGAGAGAGCCAAATTATGAAAATTATTGTCGGTTTGGGTAATCCAGGCGCTGAATACGAAAATACACGTCACAATGCGGGTTATCTTTTCGTTGACTCTTTGTCTAATACTAGTGAATTTGTGGCTCAGGGCTCATCAGATTTTTCAAATGATAAAAAATTTAACGCTTTGGTGCTGGAACGAGTATTGAATGATGAAAAATTTATCTTCATTAAACCCTTAACCTATATGAATCTCTCTGGTCATACTGTGGCGAAAATTCTGAATTTCTACAAAATTACGGCTGACGACTTAATAGTTATTTCCGACGATATCGACCTGCCTTTGGGCTCCGCAAGAATTCGAAACGAAAGCTCAAGAGGCGGACAGAGTGGGCTCCAAAATATCATTGATCAATTGGGGCACCATAATTTTACACGTGTGAGATTGGGAATTAGACCGGTTGAGGGTGTGAGTCCATCTGCTGAACATTTTGACAAAATAGCGACGAGCGATTTTGTGCTTGGAAAGTTTGAAAATGATGAGAGAGATCTCCTCAATAAGGTAATTGACGCATCAATTGAGTATATCGTGCCATTTTTGAGCCAAAATATCACCATATTGCCACATTCCATAAATCTTAAATAATTCTTATTATAATTCTTATTATAATTCGCCTCCATTTTTACTTGAACTTGCAAGCTTTATTTATGTCATTCCTGGCTGAGGCTTGAGACCAGGAATCTTATATATTAGCACAAGATCCCGTATCTCAAGCTTACAGTACGGGATGACAAAAAGAAGTGCGCAAGATCACGGGTCTCTAACTTTCAATCAGGGATGACAGCAGAGCTCTAATGGGATTGAATGATTGAGCATTTTGTGATATAAATATTAAAGTATATAAATAATTTGTGGGAGTCTTGCGACGTTTGCACCACATTGGAGAAAAATGCCAAAGAAAAATGAAGAGCTTAGTACTGGTCAAATGATCGCTGAAGAAATTTCAGAGAAAGAGCTACTAAAGCAAGCTGAAGAACGTGAGAAAGAGCGAAAAGAACAGGAAGAGGCCGAGAAAGAGGCTGAAAAAGAAGAAGCCAAAGAGAAGAAGGCTGAAGAGCGTGCCGAGAAATTGCTCAAAAAAGTTAGACAAGTTCGAGTTCGACCACGACACGGTAAAAAATACCGAGCTATCGAGGAAAAAATTGAAAAAAATAAAGAATACGCCTTGGCCGAAGCGATTGATTTGGTCTTGGAGAGCTCAACTGTTAAATTTGATGCTACCGTTGAAATGCATGTCAAATTGAACGCAAAAGAGAAAAATATTCGAGGTATGGTCGTTCTACCAGGCGGAATGGTCAAAGAGAAGAAAATACTTGAGGTCTTGCCAACCAATGCTGACGAAGTTATTGAAAATATTAAAGCCGGCAAAATTGATTTTGATCTCTTAATTGTTGATATCAAGGTAATGCCAAAATTTGCACAACTAGCTAAGGTCTTGGGACCCAAGGGGTTGATGCCTTCGCCAAAAGCTGGCACTGTGGTCGCTGATGTGGCTGCTGCTGCTCTCGAATTGAAAGCTGGTAAAGTTGAATATCGAGCTGATAAATTGAACATTGTTCATATGTCACTTGGTCGAGTTTCTTTCGGAAGTGAGAAAATCAAGCTCAATTATGACGCAATTATTTCACATCTACCAAAGAGAATTGATTCAATCTATCTTACAACTTCGATGGGGCCAAGTATCAAAGTCTCAAAGAAAAACTAGATTATATTTTTGCAAAATACTGATCAAATAGATTATTTGAATCAGATTTAGATAAAATCGCCGATGCAGCTATGCGGAGGCGATTTTATTTGACAATTGAGAATTTTATTGGTATATTGATTATGTTCCATTGACCACAAGCAGCCTAACACGCCATAAGTCTTGTGCAGGAGAAACGCTCGTTTTATTGCCAGTAGGTAATTAATTATGAGTAAATCTTCTGCGCTGGTCGCAGATTTTTTTAATTATTTAACTAAATCAAGCAAGATACTAAAATAAAGAAAGATATAAATATGGCAAAAACCAGAAAACAAAAGGAAGTGATCATTGATTCACTGAATCAGAAGGTTCAGAATATGAAAGCTGCCGTCATTGTTGATTACAAGGGTATGAAAGTAAAGGATATTACTGTATTGCGAAAAAATTTGAGAGCACAAAACGTTGATTTCAATGTTGCAAAGACAACATTGCTTCGTATCGCTTTCAAGAATCACAATATTGAGATTGATGAAAGTCTTCTGAAACAACCAGTTGCTGTCGCTTTTGCGATGGGTGATGAAGTTGCTCCAGCCAAAGAAATTGATAAGTTTGCCAAGACAAATGAAGCTATCCAAGTACTTGGTGGCATACTTGAAGGCAAACAGATTGACGCCGCTGCTGTGAAAAGATTGGCCGCATTGCCATCACGCGAACAGCTGTATGGTCAATTGGTTGGCACAATCGCCGCTCCAATATCAGGCTTTGTCAATGTATTGGCTGGCAATCTTCGTGGCCTTGTCAATGTTTTAAACGCTTATAAAGATCAAAAAGAAGCATAGATTATTACGCTATTAGTATATTAAATATAAAATTTTAAGGAGTTAACATGGAAGAGAACGAGAAAAAAGAAGTGCCAGCTAAATTCAAAACTTTAGTTGAAAGCATTGAAAAATTGTCTGTATTGGATCTTTCTGAGCTTGTAAAAGTTCTTGAAGACAAATTTGGTGTTTCTGCTGCTGCCCCAATGATGATGGGCGCTATGCCTGCTGCTGGTGCTGCTGCTGAGCCAGTTGAAGAAAAAACATCTTTTGATGTAGTACTTGCTGCTGCTGGTGCACAAAAAATCAACGTTATCAAAGCTGTTCGTGAAATCAAACCTGACCTAGGTTTGAAAGAGGCTAAGGA
>JBAXQZ010000077.1:0-5180 GCA_037131475.1 bacterium
AATTGTACAGATAATCATTTTGTCATTCCTGGCTGCCACTTGAGACCAGGAATCTATGGGATAGGCAATCCTCTTTTGTCCTTGTTCGTCATTCTGAATTCAGTTCAGGATCTTGCAGCTAATTCTGGTTAAAGATTTCTCCGCCGGTTTCACCGAGTCGAAATGACAGAGAGGAAAAGCTTTCTCGATGCGCTCGTGCTTGTGACGGGATTCCGGGTCTTACGTTCGACTGTGCTCTCTTCGAGTCTGAGCGATGAGGGCCGCTCACCTCAGAGTCGATGACAGCATGGTGAGTGGAATCGAATCCACAAGCTTTCAGCCCGGAATGACATCTCTCATCGAATAACACTTTCTCATTTTTAAATTTTAAATTTTAAATTATTCTATTTAGCGTCCCATTTTTCTTCGGCTTTTTGTACTATTAGATATGCGACGACGCCGGAGATAATCCCGAGAAGAGCGCCAGCGATAATATCACTAGGATAATGTAGTCCTGCGCCGATGCGGCCGACCGCAACGCCAATTGCGACGAGAAAGAGGAAGATGCCAAGCCGACGATGACCATAGAGAAAAATACTGGTTGCAATAGCAAAGGCAATGTAGGTGTGTCCCGAGGGAAAAGAGGTCGGGTCAACTCGCAGGCCTTGGGTAATTGGCTCAGCTAGATCGTGATGAGTGATAAAGGGACGTGGGCGATCCCAAAAAATTGTAATCAACAAATCAAAGGATCCTGCGATTGCCATCGCGAGAAAGGAACAAATAAAGGCGTTGATCTTCTTGACCCATATGAGATAAGTGAAGGAGAGAAAGGAGATTACGACTCCATATTTGGCGAAAAAATAAAAAGTATCGCCAAGTGCATGATTGTTAAGGCCAAGATAGTAAATATGATAGTACCAGTTGTAGTCGCTGATACGAATTTTGTCCAAAAAGTTATTCATAAAATCATTATAACAAAACAGCAAACGGATCGCTAGCTTGATTATTGTTTGACTTTGAATCGCTTCTCGAGCTCTGCTCTGGCGATCTTTCGATCAGAGAAGGGGATAAATTTGTCCTCACCAGGAGCGCCAACAGCCATGACCTCCTCGGCGCCTTTGCCGGTGATGATTACAACATCATTCTTGCGTGCTTCCTTAATGGCTTTATGAATTGCTTGCGCACGGTCGAGTACTTTCCAATAATTGCGGTTGAGATGCCATTGGTGCTTCTTGGTCGCGCCACGATGTATCGCTTCGGCCACTGCTTCCATAATCTCGGTTGGGTCCTCATCATAAGGATCCTCATCGGTGAAGACGACCAAATCAGCGTAATGACCAGCAAGGGCACCCATGATTGGTCGCTTGGTCTTGTCGCGACGCCCAGTCGCGCCCAGGACAGCAATCATTCTGCCTCCTGTATTGGTCATCCCATCGAGAATTGTTTCATAAACATTTTTGAGTGAATCGGCATTGTGAGCGTAATCCACGATGACAGTAAAGTCCTGATTGTTTGAAACTCTGATTGATTCCATTCTGCCTGCGACGAGATCTATACCCTCAAGACCCTTCTTGATATTGGAGGGCTTGAGCTCGAGCGCGAGTCCAACGCAGATCGTGGCGAGCGCATTTTGGACATTAAATATTCCGGGAAGCTTGAGATTGATTGTCGACTGACCGCTGTCATAAGCGGCGGTGAAGGTTACACCATTGGGTGAGGTCAGGATCTTGCGCGCAACGACACCATGGTCAACAGATTTTTTCAAAGAAAAAAGAAATTTTTCGCTGGCGGGTAGGGAGTGAAACTTGTTCCAATTTTGGTCATCAGCATTGATCACAAATTTCGCCTGAGGGTTATCCTTGAAAAGCTTGATCTTGGAATTTAGATAATGTTCACGCGTCTTGTGGTAATCGAGGTGATCTTGGCTGAGGTTGGTATAAACGACAGTGTCAAATTTGATGCCAGCCGTGCGATTTTGATCAATCGCCATTGAAGTTGTCTCGATAATCGCATATTTGCAACCTGCAGAGACGGCTTTCTTGAGGAACTTCTGTAAGACATAGGCTGGTGGTGTTGTGACCCAAGCAATTTTACTCTGGTGGGCAATGACTTCATCATTAATCTTGGTGCTGATGGTCGTCTCCATCGCGTTCTTGACCTCGCTAGCGTCCAAAATCGCCGCAATCATATTGCAAACAGTCGTTTTGCCCTTGGTGCCCGTCACGCCGATAACCTTTATTTTTGAGGAGGGGTTGCCATTGATAAATGACGCCCACTGAGATTGGAATTTGTGGAGTCGATTCTTGGTTTGTTGTGATAAGATTTTGGATAAATATTTTTTCATTGAATTTTCTTATTTAGTTAGAATACTGAATTAGGGGCTTTTTTGTCATCTCGAGCAGAGTGTAACGGAGCCGAGAGATCTTACTTATTATTATTCATTATTAGATTTCTCCACTTCGATCGAAATGACGGGCTAGATTAGCTTTTTCGACGCGCTTGCGCTTGTGACGGGATTCCGCTTCTTATGCTTTCAGCCAGGAATGACACCTCTCATTTCCACCATTCACAATTCGTTATTCACAATTCTTAATTACTTCAGCTCCTTCGTAATTTCTCGGCAATTTTAAAAAGCTGATATTCGACTGGTTTAAAAATGATATCATAGCTCCCAATCAAATCTACCTGCTCTCCGCCAAACTGTTTTTTGAATCTTGTCACGCCACTCCATGGGTGCTTGGAATCATCATTTGGGGCGATACCGAAGAAATCATAGCTAGTGCAATTTTGCGCTTTGGCATCATCGATAGCTGTTGAATGCAATAGGTATGGCGCCATATGGCCACGGTGCTCATTGCTTGAGCCGCCATAAAGGTAGGTGAGTCGTTCTTTGTAAAAAAGCATAATAGCCGCTGCGAGAGGCGTTTTCTTGCCCTCGATCATCGCAAAAGCATTATAGACTCGAGCATAGCCCTTTTTGCCCAAAATATCAAGCAGGGCCTCGAAATATTTGCTATTTCTACTTGTGATGCCGTGGCGTGAGCCGGTCAATCGGTAAAGAGCGTAGAAATTATCAAGCAGTTCGCCCTTTGCACTAGATTGCTCAATGAAGACCTTATTCTTCTCAGCAATTTTAATATTGTAACGACCCTTCTGCTTCATTTGTGCCAAAATCTCACTCTTGTTATTGGAAATATCTAAAATAAGCGTATGTTCAGGCTGCATCTCCTCGAAACTTTTGACAATATTTTTGCGCTTCAATAACAAATCTACGTTCGCGAGCTTCTCTATTGTTCCATCAATTTCCAGCCGACAAAAGATTGAGTTTGTCTCTTTTGAGAGTTCAAGAATTTTCTCCATTAGCCCAGTTGGCTTATCCGCGGATATCTCCTTGGCTAGTTGATCTAGGGCAACCATAGGCATATAAAGCATCGAGTATCGAAGTGGTAATTGCTTTTGCAAAACCAAAATATCGTCAATCCAATGACTATTTTGATAGCCCGTTTTGAGTTTTAGTTGTTCCCACTCGTGAGTTTGAAATATCGAAATCATAAATATATCTTAGCACGTTTGGTAGATATATGACAGAAGGGGAGGATGAATAGTGGTAGTTTAAAATTAAAAATTAGAACTTGTTTGTTCTTTCGGATTTAGTGCTTTGAATTTAATACTCAGTTATTTATTTCGTATTAAATCTTATTTCTCATTGAGGTGTTTGATGTGGCGCCAGATATATAGCCCGATGATGACTACGAGCAAAATGCCAATCGACATATCAAAATTGTGCAAGCTCGCTCGGATATTTTCCCAATTCGAGCCCATCTTGACACCGAGATAAGTGAATAGGATGCACCAAGGCAGAGCGCCGGCAAAAGTATAGAGAGAAAATTTAATCAGGTTCATCTTGGAGATACCCGCAGGGAATGATATGAATGTACGCACAACGGGCAAAAGTCTACCAAAGAAAACGGTCAGTTCGCCATGTTTGGCAAACCATTTGTCGGCAAGATTGAGATCATGTTTGGTGATGAGGATATATCTGCCATACTTTTCAATCAATGGTCGTCCACCACGATAGCCGATCCAATAAGCCAAGAGTGAGCCCACTAGATTGCCAAAGGCGCCAAGTAGGGCCACGCCCCAGAAATTTAATCTGCCATCAGCCACCAAGAAACCAGAAAACGGCATGATCACCTCAGAGGGCATTAGTACCCCACAACTCTCGACCAGCATTAGTATAAATACGCCGAAATAGCCCATTTGTCCGATAGTACCAACGACAAAATTTGCGCGTAGATCTAGTATTGAAGTAACCATATAAAAATCCAGTTTAATATTTGTTTTATTGTAGCAAAGACATTGGCAAATTAAAACTATCTCAACGCCAAATTTGAATCAACTGCGATCTCATCCCAGCGGGAGATTTGACCATTAGCGATATGGTAATAAGCAGCAAGACCAATCATCGCAGCATTGTCGCCACATAGGTTGAGTGGTGGCGTCAGTAGGATCGGACGGATTGAATTATCAATTGAAAGCGTAGAAATCATTTGAGCCAATCGTGAACGGAGATATTGATTGGCCGAAACACCACCAGCAAATACCACAGCACGAGGTTGATATTGCTCGATAGCCTTGGCGGTTTTGTAGCTCAAAACATCTGCGACCGCCTCCTCAAAGGCAAAAGCAACTTCTAGTGTTTGAGATTGGGTTAAGGGCGTTGCGAGAATGTCTTTGCGTTCAATTGCATTAAAATCAAATTCTTTTGAGTCTTGAGGCTGATTTGCAATCACATTTTCTCGTTTAAGTTCAGTCACCTTGTGCAAGGCCGAAGTTTTGAGTCCAGAGAAGGAAAAATTAAAAGTACCATCTTTCATGATCGGTCGAGGGAAAACGATGCCCAATGGGATAAAATTGTGAATTGTGGATTGTGAATCTCGAAACTGATTTGCAAGACTAGAGATAATTGGTCCGCCCGGATAGCCGAGCCCAAGTAATTTAGCGACCTTGTCATAAGCTTCCCCGACTGCATCATCCAAAGTCGAGCCAAGATGTGTATAATCACCATGGTTTTTCATCAAAGTCAGCGAAGTGTGCCCGCCAGAGACTGTCAGTGAGATTAAAGGAAAAAAAGAATCGATTGCATTTGTTTCGAATTTTGAATTTGAGTTTTGTGATTTCTCGGACTCAGCGCAAATAAT
>JBAXQZ010000078.1:0-5060 GCA_037131475.1 bacterium
ATTCACCATTCACCATTCACCATTCACCATTCACCATTCACCATTCACCATTCACAATTCATTATTCCTAGAATTGTCCGCTTGCTTGTTGTAACTTAAAATAAAAATAGAGTATATTATTTGTATATAAACGTTTTTTATTTATAGATTGGAGTTGTGATGCACAAAATGTCAATTCAGATTAATTATCCAGGATTAAAAGCTTTTACTGGTGAAAATAATATTAATATTGTTGTCGAGCAAGATTTTTGGGATCAAATTGATACTGATCTACTTCGGTGGGATGCTATTGCTGAAATTATTAACGATCAATATGGTCTGACCAATGAATTAATTAAGGTTGAAGGTGATGATTTGCGCGATGCTCTGACTTCGGGTGATTTGACATACAATGTATATAGACCAAAGACCGTAGTGCGTGATGATGAAAATAACATTCTGCCTACGGAGCCATCACCTCGAGTACAAATGACCAATGAACAAGAATTTTTAAAATGGGCGGAGACTGCTCAAGGTGAGTTGGGCGGAGATTGTCCTGATTTGCATCGACGTTAGATATTTCGATTGGAATATTGAATAGATCAAACCCGGGAGTCATTGCGATTCTTGGGCTTTTTTTGTGAATAAAAACCAAAACCACCGCTAGAATTCTATGCGGTGGCCTGAAAGCTTGAATAATCCATTATCCAAGTGGTTTTGAAGATTCTTCAAGCAGATTTGCCGAGGAATTCTTCGAGGTAATAATACACTGCGTTGGCAGCGTCTTCGCGGGGAGTACAACGACCCATCTCTTGGCTGTAGGCAGCCCAGTTGATGAGGTCCATCCTCAGCGCACCGCCGACATGGATACCATCTGTCTGGCATTTTGCATCTTCGCAGAGGTATTTGACTACTGCAAGACGATTGAAGCCCACTGCGTTGACTATCGGAGTGCTACCATACCGATCGTGGATGTCAACTGATATGTCGCATGTGTTAAAGAAATATACCAACAGTTCTGGCGTCTCGCGTCTTGCGGCGTAATGGACAGCAGATAGTCCTTCATCGCTAAACTCGGTGAGATTGCCACCGTGTTTATGGAGGATGACAGCTGCATCAAAAGTGCCTTCCTGGGCTGCGTACATCATTGGTGTCATGCCCGTTTGATCGTGGTATTTGACGATCTCTGGTGCCTCTTCGATCAATTCTATCATTGTCTCGCACTGCCCCATTCGTGCATATTCGCACAGCAATGAAAACTGCTCGGGAGTTGATAGTCTGTGTTGGTCTCTCATTGGACCACCTCCTTCATTTTCAGATACAGATATCGGGCGGCGTACTCTCAGTCGCAAAACTGGAGAGACTTTTGCCCATGCCGGACCAGAAACGAAGCTGCTCTGCGATTACTCCAGTTACACGATTTGACATTTGACCGAGATGCTTTGTGAGCTCGGTCCTGTTCCACTTGTCCCATACATCCTCTGCTTCCGGGTAAGCAGATCGAACCTCTAGCCACATCTCAATCCTCGAGAGATGGCGCAGCAGGCCGATGCTCTTAATCGGATCCATTCGTTTCGGGTTTTTGTTCGTTGCGGTGACGGTGTCGTAGATAATTTGCTCAGGTACACGCCACTCTTCCGGCCATTTTTGGAGCATCTCTTCGGTGCGCTCTTGCTCGTGGAATTTCCAGAATTCGGCTGTGCAACCGCAGTGGTCGCTGTCACGATTGACGGTTGTTGGCCGGCAATAGTGAACAACAGTGAGATAATCCATCTGGAGATGATAGGTTTTTGTTATCACCCAGATGTCTGTGCAGGGTTGGTATCCAAGCTCAATGTGATTGTAAACACCAGCCCTTGATCTGATGACCGCTTGACGTTCGGTCAATCGTAGGAATTCTTCAGTTGTCATGACTTCCCTCCAGTCGCCTAGATCTTATAGATCGTCGGCTATGTAGAATACTGCCCCTTATGAGGCTGCGCTAAGGATAACAAAAATTGACACTTTTAGCAATATATTGTATTTATATTGCTTTTTGATGCTTTGCTTATTACTAGATCGTCTTCTGCCATTAGTGTAATCATTTAACTTTTTTATACCAGTACTATTATTTTGATGTTTTGATCTCTTTGCGTAGGAGTGTGTCTGTGGTGACTTTGTGATCGAAGGAGATGGTGACTAGATTGTCGGCGTGGGCGACTTTGGCTGGTTTGTCATTTATGGTCATTTCTGTGAGATCGAGCGAATATGTGTCGGAGGGAGTGATGATTTCGAGGTGATCCCCTATCTCTAGATAGTTCTTGCAGATAAAAGTGATTGTTTGCTGTTTTTTATCGTAATCAGTCACTCGGCCGATGTAGCCCCAGGTGCTGTCTGCTTTTGAGCTCTTGTAGTTGTTCGTATTTTGATCTGGTTTGTCGAAATAAAAGCCTGTGGTCAGTCCCCTATTGGCGGTTTTGTTGATTTCGTCTGATAAGTCTTTCTTGTTATCAATATATTGCTCTGGATTTGAAAAATACTGATCGATTGCTGATCGATATGCTTTGACGACTGTTGCGACATAATACTCGCTCTTGAGTCTGCCCTCGATTTTGAATGATATTATCCCTGCTTTGATGAGCTCGGGAATATGGTCGATCATGCAAAGATCTTTGGAATTCAGTATGTGTGTACCCTCCTCGTCTTCGTAAATAGGGAAAAACTCATCTTTGCGTAAGTCTTCTTGGAGGCCATAAATTTGGTATTTGAAACGGCAAGCTTGGACGCACTGTCCCCTGTTGGGATCTCGGCCAGTCATATAATTGGATATTTGGCAACGACCCGAATATGCCATACACATGGCACCGTGAATAAAGGTCTCGAGCTCAATCGTCGAATTGTCGCTGATTTTCTTGATTTCCTCGAGACTGAGCTCTCTGGCGAGGACTACTCGGGAAACGCCTTGTTTTTGCCAAAAATCAGCGGCGAGTTGATTGGTAACATTGGCTTGAGTTGAGAGATGGATTGGGATGTCAAAATTGTCTTTGACGTATTGAAGTATGCCTGGGTCAGCAATAATCATCGCGTCGGGGTGAAGGGCGGCCAGCTTGTGGCTATGATCCTGGATATCCTCTATCTCCATGGCATGTGGAAAGGTATTGAGTGTGACGTAAACTTTCTTGTTGATCGAATGGGCGTAATCAATACCCTCCTTTAAATCATTGAGATCAAAGCCGACTCTAGCGCGCATAGCAAAAGCGGGGGTGCCGCAATAGACAGCATCGGCGCCGTATTTGAATGCTATTTTGAGTATGTCCAAAGTGCCTGCGGGAGCTAAAAGTTCGGGTTTCATATTGTCACTATACTTTAAAAAGTTTAATAATTCCAGAGCGTCAAAAATTGCTTTATCTAATATTTGCTTTGACAGATTGAAGTAGAGATTATATGCTTAAAGTGTCAAATTTTCAGGGGGAGGTTCAACCGTGATTGAGGACGAAGAAGCTGGGGAATTGATTACTGAATTTCCCCAAACTCGAGTAACGCCACAATTTTGTGGCCATCACTCAATTAGCTATGCAGCGGACACTTATTGTCCACGATGCTTGCATGAGGGGCGAGTCGTAAACCGTTCAGATCAGACCGAATTGGTCTACGTCTAACAACGAGCCGAGATGCTTGCATCTCGGCTCAAACCATATATAAATGTACTAATTACGACTCGAATATTAAGCCTGCTTAATATCTTTTTGGCATTCTTGAAGTTTGTGCATGAGGACTCGCCACATAAAAATTGGAATATTAATTTGACGTTTCAAGCGAGTTGGTTGCATGATCAGGCGATATAGCCACTCGAGGCCACCTCTTTGCATCCAGATTGGTGCTCGGTTTTGCGCGCCAGCGATAAAGTCAAAGGTACCACCCAAACCAATGCCAAGCTTGCAGCAGGTCTTTTTGAGATTATTTTTGAGCCATATTTCCTGCTTCGGTGAACCAAAAGCGACTAGAAGAATTTCTGCTTTTGATTTGTTGACAGCATTGACGATGGCGTCAATTTCATCGGCCTTACCTGAGTAAACGCCACTAATATTGAGGCCATATATGTCGGTTTGGAGCTTGAGTGCGGCTCGTTCGGCAATGGTGGGCGCGCCACCAAGCAGAAAAAGACGATACTTTTTCTCGGCTGCGAAGCGAGCAAGGGGCCAGATAAAATCAGAACCAGATATTTTCTCCGGAATTGGGTTTTTGAAAAAATTACGGCCAAATGGAATTAGAAAAATAAAAAATAACCAAGTTAGCACGAGAAATGGGTATGCTAGGGTTGGGTTGCTCGGGATCTTGACTTTGTCAAATCGTGCGGCCCAAAGTATACCAATGCCATCGGGCAGGTTGAGGCTGGACTCTTTGTTTAAAATTGATTTAAATTCAGGGCTATTTTGAGCTTGCATGATAAATTCAGTGTTGGTCGTTGTGATGATGCTGGCAGAACGTTTGTTCATTAGCTGACCTATCTTAACCAATGCGTCATCGGTTCGGATAGCATCGATTGAGACATCGAGAATTCGTAAATTATTCATTGTTGCCCCATTTTTGTCTTGAAGTTTTTGAACTCCGTTTCAACAATTGAAATTAATTTTTTTACAAAAATTTCTTTGGAGAAATTTCGAGCTTGTTTTTTACAATTTTCCGTATCAAATTGAGCGACATTTTGCTCGAAGCTTGAAATAGTTTGATTGAGGGAATCGGTTGATTCGGAGTCGAAAAAGGTGCCCGTCTTGCCCTCAATCACTGTCTCAAGTGTACCACCTTTGGCGTAAGCGATGACTGGCGTGCCTACTGCCATAGCTTCGACAGGAGTAATGCCAAAATCATCTTCACCAGGGAAGATTAGGGCTTTGGCCTGAGATAATTTTTCGTAAATGGCCTCATTTGATTGCCAACCGAGAAAAGTGATATTCCCCTTCGCGATTTTTTGAAGATGCGCGGATTGGCTGCCTTCGCCGATAATGACCAGTTTTTGGCCGTTTGTATTGAATGCTTGGACTGCTAGATCAACTTTTTTGTATGGTTCCAGTCTTGAAACAATTAAATAGAAATCTTCTGGC
>JBAXQZ010000079.1:0-5052 GCA_037131475.1 bacterium
AAAAAGAGGATCACTATTTCCTGATGTTGGCGAGAATTGTTTTTAGACAGCCTGTGTTGTCGGGGGTGGAGAAATCTTTAACAAGAAGTGTCCAATAATTGCAAATACGAGGATTTCTGCTCACTTTATAGAAATAAAAGATCTCTCCACCGACTTCGTCGAGTCGAGATGACAGTTAAATTTACTTTATAAGAATACATGGTCGAACAATAAGTACGTAGGACGAATTAACAAGTTATTTGTAAAAACATACTCATATGAGCTATATTGATATTAATATCTAAAAAAAGAGGTAGTATGATTTATTTAATTGGCATTTTGGCGGTGATAAGCACACTTTTGGGCGGACTTTTTGCGCTAAAACTTAAGGACAAACTTCATCTCATCCTCGGCTTTAGTGCTGGCGCGGTGGTCGCAGTCGCACTTTTTGATCTCATTCCCGAATCAATCGAGCTTGTAAGCGCGAAATATAACACCCAAACTGTGATGCTCTTTATTGCAATTGGCTTTTGTGTTTTCATGATTTTTGATCGCTTCTTCTCTATCCATCCACACTCCAAAGAGCATTGCGCCAATCCTCATCATCACACAGATAGATTTGGTGTAGTCGCTCTTGCGATCCATAGCTTGATTGATGGCCTGGGAGTAGGACTTGCATTTAAAGTGTCACCCGAAGTGGGTATCATCGTCGCCGTCGCGGTCCTTGCTCACAAATTTACTGATGGAATCAATACGGTTAGTATGACTTTAAAAGACGAACGAGAACGAGAAGATACTATTCTGTGGTTGTCCATCAACGCATTAGCACCGATGATTGGTATAATTTCTTCACTTTTCTTTAATATAAGCCAAACTAACCTCGGACTGACCCTCTCGATATTTGCTGGACTCTTCCTATACCTCGGTGCTAGCGAGCTAATACCCGAGAGCCACCATCGCCACCCGACGTTCTGGACGAGTCTCATGACCGTCCTGGGAATGGTCACACTTTATTTAATTATCCAGATTGCGGGATGATTTGGAAATAAAAACATTTAGAACTAACATCAAAATTATTAGGCCAAGACTGACTAATTGCGCCAAATCCAATTGAAATACAAGCGGGCGCCAATCAGCTCGAAAAAATTCGACAATGATTCGGATTAGATTATAAATCACAATTGTATACAAAATCCCAAACCTATTTCCAACTTTCTTCGAGACTTGTTGATAGATGAAAAAAGCTATTAGCATCAGAATAGATTCATACAGAAACACCGGATGAAAATATTCAGCGTGAGTAAATTGTGATGGTCGAAAATTTATTCCGACATATTGACCAAAAGCTAGATTCGTTGGACGACCGATAATCTCCTGGTTGAAAAAATTGCCAAACCGACCAATTGCCGCAGCGATAAGTAAGTATGGTGATAAAATATTGCCGAATTTTAAATAATCAATTTTGAGCATTTTTGCAAAGATCAATAAACCTAGGATTCCACCAATTATTCCTCCGTGGACCGATAGCCCACCCTGCCAAATCTGAAATACTTCGACCATATTATTCTTAAAATAATCAACATTTTGGACGACAAAACCAAGTCGAGCAAAGATAAACCCAAAAAGCAAAATCATACAAAATATGATATCGAATTTATTTTCATCAATATTATAATCATGAGATTTTTGCTTGGATAGCATAAAGGCGACTGCTATGCCAGATGCAACTATCAAGCCATACCAACGGAATTGTATATTAAAAACTTCAAGCACTATCGGGTTTGGCACAATTGCCCCCGAAAAAGCTAATGGCAAATAAAATCCAAATACATATCCCAAAAGGATCAGAGTCGCTATAATAATTAGCAATTTAGTAACAAGCTTCGCTCTGTTTGCAATCATAATATTACCTTTGTCAGCAAAAAAATTATGAAAAATTATGAAATGACGAACTGGCTATTGTACAAATTGGCATAGAAGCCATTCTGAGCCAGCAGTTCATTGTGGCGTCCCTGCTCAACAATATTGCCGTCATTCATCACAAGTATCATATCAGCATCACGGATGGTCGACAGACGATGAGCGATTACAAAGCTTGTTTTGCCCACCATTAGATTCTCCATCGCTTTTTGAATCAAGATCTCAGTTCGGGTATCGACTGAACTAGTAGCCTCATCAAGGATCAACATCGGCGTGTGCGCCAACATCGCTCGAGCGATTGTAAGTAGCTGTTTTTCACCCTGCGAAATATTGTCTGCCTCTTCATTGAGAATGAAATCGTAGCCGTTGGGAAGTGCGCAGATGAAATGATCGGCATGTGCAGCCTTGGCGGCAGCAACAATTTCAGCTTCAGTAACATCAGATTTGCCGAAGGCAATATTTTCTCGTATTGTGCCATTAAACAACCAAGTGTCTTGCAAGACCATCCCAAATAAACGACGAAGGTCCGATCTTTTCATTTCACGAATATCAATCCCATCAACTTTGATCGCGCCCGAATTGACATCATAGAAACGCATCAGCAAATTGACAATTGTTGTCTTGCCAGCACCAGTAGGACCGACAATCGCCACTCTTTGTCCCTGATTGATTTTGATATTAAATTTTTTGATAATTGGTTGGTTCTCTTCGTAGCCGAAAACAACATTGTCAAACTCTACATTCCCACCAATCGAAGATACAATATGGGGACTTATAGCCTCAGGGATCTCCTCGGCTTCGTCAAGAAACTCAAAGACTCTTTCCGCCGCGGCCGCGGTCGATTGCATCACATTGGCAATCGTTGCTGTTTGCGCGATTGGCTGGTTGAATTGATTAACATATTGGATGAAGGCTTGAATATCGCCGATTTGTAATTTTCCCTGGACAGCCAAATAACCGCCAAGGACCGAGACGCCAACATAATTCAAATTCCCAACAAAGGTCATAATAGGCATCATCAGGCCTGAGAGAAATTGCGATTTCCAGGCACTATCATACATAACTTTATTGATCGACTCAAACTTGGCGATTGAGCGCTTCTCGCCGCCAAAAACACGCATAACGTTGTGGCCAGAATACATCTCCTCGATATGACCGTTGAGCCGACCCAGAGAATCTTGCTGCTCTTTAAAGAAATGCTGTGACTTTTTGACGATTAAGGCGATGAAAATAAAGCTTACGGGCAATAATAATAGCGAGACGGTTGTCATCGACCAACTAATTGTAAACATCATGATTAATATGCCAATCAACATAGTAGCCGAGGTTACTACCTGCGCCAAACTTTGATTTAAGGTTTGAGAGACAGTATCAACATCATTTGTCACCCGCGAGAGGACGTCGCCATAGCTTTTTTTGTCAAAATACCGTAGTGGCATTCGATTAATCTTTTCGGAAATTTCTCGACGCAATTGATAGGTAATCTTTTGTGAAACGTTGGTCATAATCCAGCCCTGAATATATGACAGAGCCGCGGATAACAGATAAAGAATGATTAGCGTTACACCAAAGTTTCGAATTTTGCCCCAATCAATACCAGGCCGCTGCGACAAATCAAGATCGCTAATCAAAGCTAATTTATCTTTGGGGATTGAAGCAATCATCGTAGGCGGCATTTTTTTCATCAAATCTGCCACTTTTGTGTTTGCAGTCAATTGAACTCCCGGCGGCAAGCTGCCGATTATGCCATCATAGGCCTTCATCTTGATATAGTCAGATACAATTTGATTGGTCATATTACCAAGGATTTTTGGACTCATAATCGCAAAAACGGTGCTACTAATAGCAAATGCAAAAACAATTATTATCGAAATCCAATATGGACGGATAAAGTTGATAAGCTGCTTCATTGTCTTTTTAAAATTCTTTGGCTTTTCGACTAGTCCGCCCATCCCATGGCCCATCGGACCACCACCCAATGGTCTTTTGGGCGCTCTATTTTTTTCATCCATTACGCACCTCCCTTCACTGACTTCGGATTGCCTATTTTGCTTGTATTCTCCAGATTTTGACTAACACCGTATGAATTCAACTCAGCCTCTGAGAGTTGAGAGTTGGCTATTTCCTGGTAAACTGTACAAGTCTTGAGTAACTCTTGGTGAGTACCTTCGCCTGCTATCTGCCCTTCATTGATCACAATAATTTTATCTGCATTAAGTATTGTAGAAATTCGTTGCGCAACTATCAAAACAGTTTTGTGCTCAATCTCTTTGGCGAGAGCTCGACGAAGCATTGAGTCAGTTTTGAGATCAAGTGCGGAAAAACTATCATCAAAGATATATATTTCTGGTTTACGAATAATGGCGCGCGCAATAGATAGACGTTGTTTTTGTCCACCCGAAACATTAGCACCACCTTGAGCTATTGGAGAATCATAAGTCGCTTCCATTGCTTCGATAAACTCAGCCGCCTGAGAAGTCTCAACAGCTTTCTTGACCTCCTCATCAGTTGCTTTTGGTGCACCATATTTGATATTTGATTCAATTGTACCAGAAAAAAGAATGCCCTTCTGCGGGACATAGCCAATTTTTTGGTATAAATCCTCGAGATTCATATCTCGGACATCAACGCCATCAATCAATACAGCCCCCTCCGTCACGTCATAAAAGCGAGGGATTAGATTAATCAAAGTTGATTTGCCACTGCCAGTAGAACCGATAATTGCCGTAGTTTGTCCAGGCTGACAAACAAAGCTAATATTCTGTAGCACTGGTATTGTCGCTTTGAGGTATGAAAAAGTCACATCTTTGAATTCCACCAAACCCACACCATTTGTCTTGGATTTTATTGGCTTTTGGGGATCTTTGATTGATGGCTCAGTCTCCAATACTTCAGCGATTCTTGCGGCTGAGACAGAGGCTCGAGGCACCATTATAAATACGATTGAAACCATCAAAAAGGCCATTATCACCTGCATCGAGTATTGCATAAAGGCCAACATATCACCAATCTGAAGTTTGTCCGAGCCGATCAACCCTGCGCCCACCCAGATAATCAAAAGTGCAGTAAAATTAAAGACCAACATCATAAATGGTTGCATGATCACCATCAATCGATTGACAAATAAATTCGCGTTGGTTAGATCAATATTCG
>JBAXQZ010000080.1:0-5034 GCA_037131475.1 bacterium
CGTATTTTAGATAAGAAATCCAATAGATTTTAGGAGTTAGTTTTTAGACAGCCTGAAAGGAGAGGGGCAAGTGAATTTAAATTTAATAACTTAGAATTTGTTTGTGATTTCGGATTCGATACTTGATATTTGGAAATTTAATAATTTATTTGAAAATTGCTGTGCCGTCCGTAGCTTTATGCGAAGGATGGATAATTGATACTTGAAAATTTATCTAGATCTTCTCAACCCCAATCGCCCCATCTGGACAAAATTTTCGACAATTTCCACAAGCAATACATTTCTCTAGATCAATCTCTGGGATTGGCGAGGCATAAACGCCGAGCTCTGACCCCATTTTCAGTGCGGCAACAGGACATTTGAAGACGCAGATACCACAGCCCTTGCATCGTTCAGGCACAATCTCAGCCACTTTGCCATGACCCTTGAAGATATTCTTCCCGACTTTTGGCACAAATATCGGAACCGTAAAATCCTTTTCCTCGAAGACAACTTCTCGACCAAATTGAAAAGCCTCACGATTTTTCGCTTCAATCTCTGGTGTCTTAAATTTTTTCCCCAAAAGTTTCATTATCACCTTCCAAGCAGCCTCCGAAGAAACGTCCAATATCTTCGTCAATTTACCCAGCACCAAGACATTGAAGGCGCGTGGTGTAAATTTTTCATAGGCGTATTTAGTCGCAGGAATACCATATATTTTAATTGCTTTCTTCGGCAGATCACTCGCTGCTATTGTCGAGCTATCAAAGATAACTTTCGTATTTGGGGAAATATAATCAACCACCGCAGAGATGGCTCTTTTTTGTAAGATAA
The DNA here is from genome assembly GCA_037131475.1 of bacterium. Classification (GTDB taxonomy): domain Bacteria; phylum Patescibacteriota; class UBA1384; order XYA2-FULL-43-10; family 1-14-0-10-43-13; genus JBAXQZ01. Next base: position 814 of record JBAXQZ010000080.1, read on the forward strand.
TGACAAAATCAGCCGCATCAAACCTAGGATAACGAATCTCGTCAGCGCTCACGGTGATAAAGGCGATTGATGGCGTGCCACGTTGCTCGACGCCAAAAGCAGGAATATATGTACACTCTTTACCAGCCTCAACAGCCGCATTGGCCAAAGCCTTGGCGATTGTTTGTATACCCTGGCCACCCTCGCCAGCAAGTAATATTTTAATCATTTTTTACCTCATTTTCTGTCTTATTATCCACAAATTCTTGCAGCGGATAGTAACTTTCCATCATTTTTAATCGCTCAAAGCTATTTTTGGCATCCGTCTTCCAGTTTGTCGGGCAGATTGACAATACTTCAACAAAAGAAAAGGAATTATTATTAATTTGATTTTCAATCGCTTTCTTGAAGGCAGCCTCCATTTTAATTGGATTTGACATTGAGACGCGAGCAACGTAAGCCTTGGGGTTGGCAATATTTCGGACCAACTCCGGCCCCTTAAGCCCAGGACCAAAGGATTCTGGCTTGCCCAGTGGAGTAGTGGTCGTGACAGTGCCGGGGATTGTCTCCGGCGACATTTGACCACCAGTCATGGCATAATTTTCATTGTTTATTACTATCACTGTGACAGGCTCGTTGCGAAAAGCGGCGTGTAATATCGATTGGAGGCCGATAGCATAAGCGCCACCGTCCCCAGAGTAAGCGAGAGCAATTCGTTCTGGCTTAACCTTTTTGTACCCCACCATTGTTGGTGTCGTGCGGCCATGATGTGTTTGCACCGTATCAATATCAAAAAAGTTCCAAGCAAGCAATGAGCATCCGATATCAATACCGATTGTCATATTCTTTTGAATACCCATCTCATCAATAATATTACCCAAATGCTTCAAGGCAATCGCATGACCACAGCCGGGACAAAAAAGGTGTGGCTTTGTCTCCTTGTTCCATGATTTTGGCATTATTTCCATAATATTTCCTAACTCTAATTTAAATTTACTAATCCAATATTCACAATTTCCTCTCACTTAACTTTTTTCATTAACGAGATAATCTCCTCCGCCGTGAAACCTTCAGCAGGCTTACTGATCTCATGTATTGGTGTTTTGGCACCGTATGACTCGTATTTTACAATGTGTGAAAATTGATTATAGGATGATTCAACCAAAAAGACTCGCTTGGCCTTCTTGAGTACCTCAAGCCACTCTTTCGTAGGGAAAGGATTGAGAGTGATTGGCCGGAACAAGCCAACTTTGATCTTATCTTTGCGGAAAATATTGATAGCGTCCTTACAGGCGCTCGCGACAAGACCATGAGCAATTATAATCGTATCAGCATCATCAGTATGATATTTTTCAAACTCAGTGATCTTGGGCTTTGCTTTTTCCCAATCCGCAATATGCGAGCTCAAAACTTCGCCAAAAGATGCCTCCGAGCTATAACAATTTTTTAAATACGTAGGTTTAGTAGCTTCCTTGAGCAACGGCTCAACTTTGATAGGCTTAATCTCCTTATCAAGCGTTACCGTAGCTGTCATTTTTCCGAGATAGCCATCACCCAGCAAAAAGGTCGGAAATCGATATTGCCAAGCCGTGTTGAAGGATTTCATCGTTAGAGAATACATCTCTTCGACACTTGAGGCTGAGTAGACGACGCGCAAACCATCTCCATTGCCGCCAAAAGCAGCCATATTAACCTCTTGTTGTGAATAATTCACAGTTCCGGTAGATGGACCGCCACGTTGCATCATAATCCCGACAAATGGCAAGCGCAAATTCTCCGCCATCGCAATTGGATCTTGTAAAAGTATATGACCAGGACCAGCTGAAGCAGTAAATGATTTGGCGCCAGCAAGTACCGCGCCGATGACACCAAAGCCCGCCGCAATCTCGTCCTCAGTTTGCAAATATTGCAAGCCGCTTTTTTCTTCATCGGACTTCGTAATCCAACCCTGCAAGATTTCCGTCGCGGGTGTAATAGGATAGCCAAACATGATCGTGGCGCCAGCATCAATCGCCCCCATTACCGCCGCTTGATTGCCAGTAATAAATAATTTTTTGTTTACCATAATATTTCCTGTTCTAAATGTAATATAATCAATAATTTTGATTCAACAATAACTATTAACATTCTATGCCAAGTCAACAAAATTGTCTATCCCGCTTTGACCAAAAAAATACACCGCTAGTTGATATGGCGGTGTATTTTGGCTATACAAGTACAATTATTCTTCGTTATCCAATATAATTCTAGCATCAACTAGATAGAATTCTCCGCCCTCATCAGCAATCATTGGGTTAAAATCAATCTCAGTGATGTTTTTGAAGTTATCGGCAAATTTGGCGGTACTCACGATGATTTCAGCAATTTTATCCAGATCATACGCTTTCTGGCCACGAGCACCAGCAAGAATCGCGCCCATCTTCGTCTCCTCAATCATTCTTCTAGCAATTTCCGTAGTAATCGGTGCGAGACGATAGCTCAAATCCTTGTAAACTTCAGAGTAAATGCCACCGGTCCCGAAGGCGATGACCGTACCAATATTTTCATCCTTCTTGATTCCCAAGAAAACCTCATGTTTGCCCTTGACCATTTTGCCAACGATTGCCGGCGCACCAACTTCAGCAAAGGCCGCGAGTAATTCCGCTTCATTTTTCAAATTCAGCTTTACGCCACCCGCATCGGACTTGTGAGAAATATCTTTTCGAGCAGTTTTTAGCACTACTGGATAAGTAATTCGCTCAGCGGCGGCCAAAATCTCCGCTTCAGTATTAATCTCAATATATTCAAGTACTGGAAGATTAAATTGCTTGAGCAAATCATCCTTTTGGGCCATTTCAAATAGCTCGTTTCGATTTGATTTGACACCAATTTCAACCTGAGAGGTTGAAAAATCAACCAAAGCCTTGATAGCCCTTACGCCCATCTCCGGGTAGGGGAAACAGACCTTTTTGGCAGATTCAAGGTGCTTAATTCCATCAGCAACGCTCTCTCCGCCGATAAATGCCGAGATCACAGGCTTATCAGTCGCGAGATTTATAATGTGTTGAGCTGTTTCTAGTGTTTTCGTCGATGTTTGAGGCGTGAGAAGTACCAAGATAGAATCAATATTTGGGTCAGTTGCGATCACCTCCATTGCCAATTTGTACTCAATATCATTGGCGTCCCCAAGGATATCGATGGGATTGCCAACTGAAGCCTCTGGACGCAAAACTGCTTGGAGTTTTGCTCTAGTCTCATCTGAGATATTAGCCAGTGCGAGACCATTCTTGACAATTGCATCCGAAGAGGCGGTTGAAGGTCCGCCAGCATTCGTTACGATGGCAACGCGATTACCATTGATTTGGCTATAGACGGAAAATAAAGTTACTTTTACAAATAAATCCTCGAGATCTTCGGCGACCACAACACCCGCTTGCTTAAGATAAGTCTCAATAGCCAAATACGAAGAAACGAGCGAGCCGGTATGGGAAGCTGCTGCATGAGCCCCAGCAGCGGTCTTGCCACCAAAGAGAACAATTGTTGGTTTTTTCTTAGCGTTTTCGACCAAAATTTTGGTCAATTCTGGTGAAACAACCAAATGCTCCAAATAAGCGACGATCACCTTGGTCGACTCATCTTGATATAAATATTCCAATAAATGTGCCTCTTCGAGCATGGCCTTGTTGCCGAGAGAAAAGACTTTGGAGAAGCCAATTGAAGTTGTCTTTGACCAATCAATCAAGGCTGTAATCATGGCGCCGGACTGAGATATGAAGGCCACATTGCCTCTATTTGGCATTCCATTGGCAAATGAGGCGTTCAAACCTATGTCAGTGTTAATCAGCCCTAGACAATTTGGCCCTAACATCGCCATATCATTTTTTTGACAAATTTCGACAATCTCAGCCTGCAATTTTGCACCAGCTTCACCCGTCTCAGAGAATCCAGCCGTAATAATTGCCACACTTTTAACATTTTTCTCTGCACATTCTCTCAAAACACTCGAAACAAACTGAGAAGGAATGCAAATAATAGCAAGCTCAACATCCTCAGGGATGGCCACGACGGAATTGTATGTAGCCATACCCAAAATCTCGCCACCTTTGGGGTTAACTGGGAAAACCTTACCCGCAAAATTATTTGATACCAAATTGTTTAAAATCTGATAACCAATCTTATCTGGACTTGCAGACGCACCAATTAGAGCAACAGATTTTGGTGCTACTAGAGTATCAATTGAATTCATAATCTCCTCATAAATAT
>JBAXQZ010000081.1:0-5005 GCA_037131475.1 bacterium
TCATCCCGTACTGTAAGCATATGAAACGGGATCTTGTGCTATAGTAATTAAGATTTTTACCCCGATTGAGCTGTTTTCGTGGCCTGGTCTCAAGCTTTCATATAGGAATGACAAAACCATTATCTGTACAATTATCTGTTATCTGAGCGATCTGTATTCAGTATGTCATTCTTTTCGTAAATTTGGTATTTTTCGTATTTCGTATTTTATTAAAATTCGTCATTGAAAAATTGAAAATTGAAAAATTAATTGAAAATTGAAAATTGATACTTGGAAATTTAATATACCTCCCTGGCTTGATACTCTTGACAAATGATGATATAATTCCATCATTTGAAAAGTAACTTTTGGATAGCACTAAAAATGAAAAATATTAAGATCACCGGCGCTCGAGAGCACAACCTCAAAAATATATCACTGGAAATTCCGCGAGATAAGCTGGTAGTAATTACCGGATTATCTGGTTCGGGCAAATCATCACTCGCTTTTGATACCATCTATGCCGAGGGTCAACGTCGATATGTCGAGAGTCTCTCCTCATATGCGAGACAATTCTTGGGGATGATGGAAAAGCCAGATGTCGACAGCATCGAGGGACTTTCACCAGCCATCTCTATTGACCAGAAATCCGCATCGCGCAACCCACGCTCGACAGTCGGTACAGTGACCGAGATTTACGATTATCTGCGCTTACTTTTTTCACGTATTGGTACGCCACATTGTCCAAAATGTGGGAAGCCAGTGAGCAAACAAACAGTCGGTCAGATCGTGGAGCATATTATCAAGGGTACCAAGGCGACTCGACGAATTGCCGTCCTTGCTCCGATGGTAACAGCCAAGAAGGGTGAGCACAAAGACGTTTTTGCCAAGGTTCTCAAGGGTGGATATTCCAGAGTCCGTCTTGATGGTATTATCATGGATTTGGAGGAGGCTGAGTCCAAGGATATCGACAAAAATCTTAATCATTCGATCGAGATTGTTGTTGATCGTTTGATTCTTGAGCTGGACAAAATTGATGAGTCAAATCGCAAAAGATTATATGATTCCGTCGAAAAAGCACTCGATGTTGCTCGAGGCAAGGTAATTATCTACGATTTCGAGACTGAGAAAGATCAGTATTTTTCTGAGCTTTTTGCCTGTCCTGATTGTGGTATTTCAATGCCAGAGATTCAACCTCGCTCATTTTCCTTCAATTCGCCACACGGCGCCTGCTCGGTTTGCCAAGGACTGGGAATCCGACAGGAGATTGATCCTCATCATGTCTTGCCAAATTCTAAATTGACTATCAATGAGGGCGCGATTCGTCCATGGCTCCGCAGCGCTGCCAATAGTAGCTGGTATTTTAATATATTGAAAGCAGCAGCCGAAAAACACGGTGTCGATATGGATATTCCCGTTGGTAAATTGTCGAAAGAGGCGATTAAAATCGTGCTCTATGGTACTGGCGACGAAACTTTATTTGTCAATGGTTATGAGACAAAGTATGAAGGTGTCATACCCAATCTCGAACGTCGTCACAAAGAGACAGAATCCGATTTCATTCGCAAAGAGATTGAGAAATATATGGTAGTGAAGAAATGTCCTTCGTGCGGTGGTAAGCGCCTCAAGGCCGAAGTCCTAGGCGTTAAGATTGGCAAAAATAATATTGTAGATGTCTCAGAGATGACGATCGAAGATTGTAAGGCATTATTTACTGAAATGCCAAATATGTTGACCGACGAACAAAACATGATTGCCAAATTGATCATCAAAGAAATATTGCAACGCCTAACATTCTTGGTTGATGTGGGCTTGTCATATCTCACTATCAATCGAAATGCCGCTACCTTGGCCGGCGGCGAAGCACAACGCATCAGGCTTGCTACTCAAATCGGCTCAGGGCTAATGGGCGTCTTGTATATCTTGGACGAGCCATCAATCGGCTTGCATCAGCGTGATAACTCTCGCCTTTTGGAAACTCTCATCCGTCTGCGTGATCTCGGTAATTCGGTGATAGTCGTAGAGCATGATGAAGAAACAATCACCAGCGCTGATTGGCTGATTGATATTGGGCCAGGCGCGGGAGAGAAGGGTGGTCAAGTTATCTTCGAAGGTACACCAGATCAAATTTTGAAATGCAAAGATTCAATCACTGGTCAATATTTATCTGGCAAGAAAAAGATTGAAATCCCCAAAGTTCGTCGTCCTGGAAGTGGTGATTTTGTCAAAATTATTAATGCTACAGAGAACAATTTGCAAAATGTCTCAGTCTCGATACCGCTAAATACCTTGACCTGTGTCACGGGTGTCTCTGGTTCTGGCAAATCGACGCTAATCAACGATATTCTGGCCAAACATCTCTCCAAAGTCTTCCATCACGCCAAAGCCGAGCCAGGTCAATTTGAGCGGATTGAGGGATTGGAAAATTTGAACAAAATTATTGATATCGATCAGTCACCGATCGGCAAAACGCCTAGATCAAATACAGCCACTTATACAGGCGTCTTTACTCTGATTCGTGATCTTTTCGCAGTCACTCCAGATGCCAAAATGCGCGGTTACAAAGCCGGACGCTTCTCCTTTAATGTCAAGGGCGGGCGCTGTGAAAAATGCCGAGGTGAGGGCGTGCTAAAGATCGAAATGCATTTCTTGCCAGATGTCTATATTACCTGCGAGGAGTGCAAGGGGCAGCGTTACAACAAAGAGGCCCTGGAGATCAAATACAAAGGCAAAAGCATCGCCGAGGTGCTCAATATGACCGTCGACGAAGCATTGCACTTTTTTCAGAAAATCCCCGCAATCCATCAAAAACTTGTAGTACTTTCCGAGGTGGGATTGGGCTATATCAAGCTTGGTCAACCAGCTACAACTCTCTCGGGCGGTGAAGCGCAACGTATCAAGCTCGCCACTGAGCTCGCACATCGCAGCACTGGCAAGACACTATATATATTAGATGAACCGACAACCGGATTACATTTTGATGATGTCAAGAAATTGATCCAAGTCCTGACGGCACTCGTTGACAAGGGTAATACGGTCTTGGTCATCGAGCACAATCTCGATGTCATCAAGGCTTGCGATTATATCATCGATCTCGGACCAGAGGGCGGCAACGGCGGCGGACAGATAGTCGCTACCGGCACACCAGAGGAGGTCGTGAAAGTAGCAGCATCTCATACAGGCCGATATCTCAAAAATCTCTTAAAATAAAAATAGACAAAAAAATTTGGGTAGCGGATGTTTCCGCTACCCAAAAGTTTGCCCCTCGGATGTTTGATTAATTACTCTCACTTTGATTTGCGGAGGGTCCATGTGAAATGCGAAGCTCACCAGTCCAAATATCAAGCCTTCAGGCTTGATATCGAGGTTGTGGGCTTTCATGTATGCGATTGTAGCCGCAGCATGTATGGAAAGCTTATCAAAGCAAACCGTCGAGGGCGGCAGACCAACAATCTCAATTCTTGTTCCAAAGAGGCAAGGCGTAGTCTCGAGGACTGATCTTGGAGTATCAGACATTATTCCCTCGTTCATACCTTTCTGAATTTACGATCGATACGATCGCAGAAAAGATATATATTTATTATAACAGATAAATCAACATAAGTAAATACCAAGATTGTAATCACTCACTCACACGCCATCGCCGTCATCTCGAAGAAGTGCTCTTGCGACTGAGAGATCTCAAATGCCAGCCTGTTCTATTCTTAATAATAACTGCATAAGATCCCTGCCTGTCGGCAGACAGGTCTCGTCCCGAAGAGTCTCGAGATATGAGATGACGGGCAGTAGTTACTAAGATAGTATTAAATACTAAAATATACTACACAACAAAATATCGCGATTGACAATCGCAATATTTTGCGATATAAGTATCACAAGGGGGAACGAAGATGAACTTAAACGACGAAGAACTCAAGAAGCTCTTAGCGCCTATGCTAAAACCGTATGGGTGGAAACCATCGGAGATTTTCCACACCAAAAAACAGGAAGATGAGTACGTACCATCGCCTAATCAGGAGATTAAGGTTGTGACCTTGATTCACCAGGATAATTTAATTTCGGTGACATGGTATGACTCTAACAACAAGCTTCGTATGGTCCGACTGTTTGCAGAACGTACGCCAGAATTTATCAAGCTGGCAAAATTACTCAAGCCCTGGGGGATATTTGTGGAAGTTGTCATCGTGGGCATTGATTTACTGGCTTATTTGCCAGATGAAATTAATCCTGCGAAAAATATCTTTACGAGAGATGCAACGTGGTTTTTGCGATGGGGCAATCACTGTATTGCATTTCTTCCACCATATGGGTAGAGACCTGCCACGGCCGATTTCATCGGTCGTGGCACAATTTTTATTATACGGCCTAACTGTGCTATATTATTATTGAAAAAACTAAAAGAAAAGAAAAAATATGTCCAAAGACTTCAAAACAATCGAAATCTCCAAAGAAAAACGCTTAGATATGATTGGTCACATCAAAGATTATTTTCAGCGTGAAAATGATGAAGAGATAGGGGATTTGGGCGCCGGAATATTGCTAGACTTTATCATCAAGGAGCTCGCACCAGAGTTTTACAATCAAGGCATCAACGATTCATATCTATACATAAACGACAAAATCCTAGATGTCCTAGGTTTGCAGAAATAAAATAATCACTATAGCGTACCAAATTAAATTTATTCTTCTCACTATTAATACGAAATACGAAAAATACCAATGCATACTGAATACAGATCGCTCAGATAACAGATAATAATACAGATAATAAATGTTTCTGTCATTCCTGGCTGAAAGCTTGAGACCAGGCCCCGAAAACAGCTCAATCGGGGTAAAAATCTTTAATTCCTATAGCACAAGATCCCGTATCTCAAGCTTACAGTACGGGATGACAGAATCAAGGAGTACGGGATCTCTCTTCATATGCTTACGGTACGGGATAATAGAGTAGTTACAATATTGCTCGGAATCCACTAGTGTCCAATTAAAAATTACCAAAAACTCAACTGAGGATTCAATTCTTGGC
>JBAXQZ010000082.1:0-4922 GCA_037131475.1 bacterium
TTAGGGCGCAAGGGGGATTAATTTCCGAAGCCATCCCCCTTACCCCTAATAACCCCAACCCCTAGCACGGTGTAAAGGTGGCCACTTCTCATAAAAAAATAAACTCCCTTTGGTCAGACAGTATTTTTTTAAGATGAAGTGGCACTATTAGATAACTCCATTCACCATTCACCATTCGCCCAACTATTATTGTTTGATTTTGTGGTTTGAAAGTGGGATATTGTTGGTATGAATATATTTACAAAATGGTGGAATCTTTTGCGATATGAGCCTGGGGACCCGCGGTGCTATGCTGGTCGGACTATTAAGATTGTGGCTATCGGTGGTGGGACTGGGCTTTCTACGCTTCTTCGAGGTTTGAAGAAATACTCTGATAAAATTACGGCCATTGTCGCTGTGACCGATGACGGCGCTTCTTCTGGCGTGATTCGCAAAGAGTTTGATACTCTGCCACCAGGTGATATTCGTAAATGTATATCGGCGCTAGCCTATGATGAGGAAATGATGGCGAAGCTTTTTGAATATAGATTTTCACCAAGCAAAAAGAATTTTGGTGGGCATACACTCGGCAATATTTGGATTACTGCTTTGACTGAGTATTTTGGCTCTTTTGAAAAGGCTGTTGAGGCTACAACGGAAATTTTTAAAACTGCTGGAAGGGTATTGCCGGGTACGTTGGAAAATGTCAATCTGGGTTGTAAATATACTGATGGTGAGGAGGTATTTGGTGAATCAACATTTGGTGATAACAATAAAAGAATTTCAAAAGTTTTTATGGACAAAAAGAAGGTGGATGCATATCCTGAAGCGATCAAGGCGATAGCCGCCGCAGATTTAATCATAATTGGCCCTGGAAGCCTCTATACGAGTGTTATTCCGAATTTGTTGATCGATGATATGCGTGTTGCAATAAAGAACAACAAACGTGCTCTCAAAGTGTTTGCGGCTAATTGTTCGACTGAAAAAGGCGAGACTGAAAACTATACAATCGAGGATCACATCCGTGCACTTCAGGTACATTCTTCCAAAAAAATCGTACAATTTGCGATTGTTAATTCAAATATTCTCAAACAATCTGATTGTGCTTCAAAATTGGGTGAAATAAATAATATTACGACGCACCAGCCTGAATTTGGCGGTATCAAGATAGTTCGGAGAGACGTCATTTCTAAAGACAGACCACTTTATCATGATTCAGAAAAGTTGGCAGAAGCGATAATAAATCTGTATAATGTAAAAAGAAATGTTTAATACTAGGGAGTTTCATGAAAAAATCAATTGTAGCGGGTAATTGGAAGATGTATCTGACTAGTAGCGCGGATGCGAGCATACTTACAACGACATTGCGAAATAACTTGTCCAAAATCACGGCCGATGTAATCATCGCGCCACCTGCAATTTGGCTGTCTGAAGTGGCTTCAATACTTGGCAAAAATGGCAAGGTTAAAGTCGCTGCGCAGAATATGTTTTATGAGGCCGAAGGGGCTTATACTGGTGAAATTTCGCCACTAATGGTCAAAGAAATGGCAGAGTATATCATAATTGGCCACTCTGAGCGAAGAGAATTCTTCGGCGAGAATAATATGGATGTCAATGAAAAGGTGATTGCGGCGCTTAAAGCGGGGCTTACGCCAATTATTTGTGTGGGCGAAAAGAAGAAAAGCGTCAATGCAGCGCAACCGATTAAAGAATTGAAAGAAGCGTTGATGCACATTCCGAAAAAACGATTTAAAGATGTGGTAGTGGCCTATGAGCCGGTATGGGCGATTGGCACTGGTGAAAGTGCTGACCCGATATATGCCACCAAAGTGATAACTCAATTGCGTCAATATGCTTCAATGGAAACACCGATTCTTTATGGTGGTAGTGTCAACGCTCAAAGCGTCAAAGGTTTTGCTGAGCGTCCAGAGATTGATGGCGTGCTTGTAGGTGGGGCTAGCGTGAAGGCAAAAGAATTTGTAAAAATTTGTCAAATTTGGGATGAAATGAAGAGCTTGATCTAGGGCGTTTGTCTAGAAATTTGTTATTTTATTTAAAATATTGGAGGGTTATGAAAATTGCGATTAATGGGTTTGGGCGTATTGGCCGAGCCGTAGCGAAAATTGTGACGGAGCGTGAAGGGATTGAGCTTGTAGCTATCAATGATTTGACTGATGTTAAGACATTGGCACATCTATTGAAATACGACACTAGCTTTGGTGTTTGGGGTCATGAAGTTGGTCATGATGAGGGCGATATTATCATTGACAATCGAAGGATTCATTCATATGCAGAGAAAGATCCGAGTGCATTGCCTTGGAGCGAATTGCAAATAGATGTTGTAATCGAATGTACGGGTAGGTTTTTGACCAAAGAAGCTTGCCAGCCACATCTAGATGCTGGCGCGAAAAAAGTAGTCATGTCTGCGCCACCAAAGGATGATACGCCAATGTATGTAATGGGCGTGAATGCGGGAGACTACAAAGGGGAGAATGTTATTTCCAATGCTTCTTGCACGACGAATTGTATTACTCCTGTAATGAAGGTACTTGAAGATACATTTGGTATTGAAAAATCTTTGATGACCACGATTCATTCGTATACTGCTGATCAAAATCTGGTTGATGGACCACACGATGATCTCCGAAGGGCTCGTGCTGCAGCTTGCAATATCGTCCCGACTTCGACTGGTGCAGCCAAGGCAGCCTTTAAGACAATTCCATCACTCAAGGGCAAATTTGAGGGCTTGGCTGTGCGCGTGCCAACACCAGTAGTTTCGCTATCTGATATCACATTGATATTAAATAGGGAAGTATCGATTGAGGAGGTCAATGATGCGTTCAAAAAGGCTGAAAGAGGTCATATGAAGGGCATTTTGGCTACGACAGAGGAGCCGATTGTTTCATCAGATCTCAAGGGCACCAAGGTATCGACTACCGTTGATTTGCCGTTAACTCAGGTTATCGGGAATTTGGTCAAAGTTATCGCTTGGTATGACAATGAGTGGGGCTATAGTGAAAGATTGGTTGATGTGACAATGATGGCTGGAAACAAATAACTCAAAATCTAAAATCTAAAAATACATTTTGAAGGAGGCTTATGTGCTTGGCGATTCCTGGTAAAATTAAAAAAATTGAAAGCACTTTGGCCACTTTTGATTATGATGGCGTGGATTATAAGGCCGATATCTCTTTGTTGACAGATGTTGAGATCGGTGACTACGTGCTGATGCATGATGGTCGTGCTCTGTCGAAAATATCTGAGCCAGAATATTTGGAGCAATTGGAATTTATCACTACGCATGAAGAGATGGCTTGCCACAAACATTAGTATTTGAGTCATAATATATGAAATATCCCCACTGACAATACTGTCGGCGGGGATATTTGGTGTTTGATGCATTAAATTGATGCATCTGGTATTGGCACAAAGATTGGAATATCTCTGTATTCGTAGGATTTTTCTTCAAAGAACAATGATTTTCCATTTATCAGCCTGCAAATGCCGTAAAATATTACCGATACAGGTCCGAACAAGGCGATCAAATTATCAAAATCCTTGTTTCTTGTGGTTTGACTGGCATAGGTGATGGTAAGTATCAAGCAAGAGATTGTCCAGATTACGATTGTGGCAATAATGAAACGACAAATCAGAATTTGCAGCGATGTCTCTGGCGATGTGCCAAGGAAACAGGCAATCCATAGAAGTATAAAGAACACAATCTCTAGGATTAAAACCCCAAGTGTCATTACCCTCTCTGTAATTCCAGGCCAGTACGGTGTTAATTCTGGGCCGTGTGAGTCAGAGATTAGTGGCTTCCCACTAATAATTTTCTTCGAAAAGAAGATTATTAGGCTGAGGGGGCCAAGGAATTTCATAGCTCTTTGGGTCTTTATCTCGGCCGAGAAAGATTGTCCATATGTCTTGGTGATTGTAAGAGACGATGCCCACCAAAGCGCGATGATTGATGCGCATATCCAGCCAAAGTTTGGCTGGTGGCTACCGAAGCTATTCATGATAAATAGCAAAGTTGTCGAAATTGCGACGAGCGTGATTGCAAGTGCAAAAAGTGAACCGATGCGATACCAAAAATATTTCATCATGCCCTCTCCTTTCAAGATGCGGATGATTTATTGGTCTAATATTATAATATTATAGCCATAGAGTCAATAATTTGTATTTGGTTAGAATCTTTGCGCTTACACATCCTTTTTGTTGAAAAAAACAATTGATGCAACTATGCCGATTATGAAGATGACGATGAGCGCTTCTATTTGATGGATATGGATGTGCCCGTTTTCTAAAAGTTTTTGAGGGTTATAGGTATAAAAGATTGATAATTTATCAAAATTATTGAATTTTGTGATGATACTGGTTAGCGCAGTAAAAATATAAAATGCCATGACTATGCTGACGGTCGCCCCCGCAACGGCAATTTTATTGGCCATAATTGAGGAGAGGAAGATGGCGATACCATAGATTGCCCAGAGAAAGAGGGTTGCGACAAGAGTGAAGGCGATTAATCCATTATCGTTGATTGAAACCCCAAATATTTTCCCCGAAAGATATATCGAAGCACTGGTCATGATCACGAAGAACATAGTGTATATCAGCCCGACGATTGTCTCTGAAATTATTAGAGTTGGACGACTGATAGGTTGAGAAAGTTGAAAATCAAGGGTTTTTCTCTCCTTACTACCCGCGATTGTTGCTCCAGCAGAGGAGCCGATAAAAAAAGCAATGATGAGGACGAAGAACAATGAGAGGAATTCCAAGGAGATAAAGCCGTTGAAAGTCATAATTGAGGCAGAATCTGAGCCGAAAAATTTGATTAAATTTTCGGGTAATTGTTGGAGGTAGTCAATTTTTACGGAGCTAATAGATGGGAATAGGGCGACAATCATAACTGTATAAGATATTAGACCGATGGTATAGTATAGAGC
>JBAXQZ010000083.1:0-4918 GCA_037131475.1 bacterium
TCCCCATCCTCAAAAAACTTCGTACACATATAATAAAAATGGTCGGAAGTTTGCAATCTACGCCAATCCTCGATAATGGCGGGGTCACCCGTAGCCAAGACATCAGCTTCCATTGAATAAATCTTCTTCATCGCGTCCTCCTGGATAGAATTGGAGCGCCAAGCAGAGAGGTCGCGCTCGGTATCAGCCCAAGAGACAAAATGCGGGAAATCAAGTTCTCCGAAATGATCAAATTTCTCGATCGCCTCCGAAGGGGTCACAAAGCTATTATCCTTGTTTTTCAGAACCTCTGCCGGCAGATGTTCGAGGAATTTGAAGATGCCAGTATCCTCCCATTGGTGTTCACCGAACGTTTCGTAATCCATAAAAAGATTGATCAGATTGCCATTGCCATTGACCTGCGAGACCCAATCTGAAAATTTTGGTGCCGTCAGTGGATAACTTTCCCAATCCTTACAGGAGAAACGAAAAGCTATATCATCAGATAGTCGATAATTTTTGAGTAGGAGCTTGATCTTGTCTGCACCAGCCGTCTTGTAAAGAAAGTTGGGATTGCGCCAACCGAGAATTCGATCAACACCCTCGGCCAGAATGCCAATATAGCCCATATCTTGAACTGTTTTGGCGACATCGTTGTTGAAGATTAACTCGGTATTGCGAAAAACTTTGGGCTCAACTCCAAAAAGCTCTTTGACCTTCGCGCGGTGAGCCAATACCTGATTGCGAAACTCATCCTTGGAGTACAAAAAGGAGAGTGAATGATAGTAGGTCTCATCAAGCATCTCGACCCTCCCTGTATCGACTAAGCGCTTAAATGACTCAATCACCTCAGGATTGTACTCGAGCGCTTGATCCAGAAAGACGCCAGAGATAGAGTATGAGATTTTGAATTCTGGATGTTTGTTGAGCAAATCAAGCATCAGGGCATTGGTCGGCAAATATGATTTGCGGGCAACCTTGTGAAAAATCTTCTCATTGCTGAGGCGATCCTCGGCGGTGGCAAAATAATTGTGGTCATGTCCGACATTAAAAATTGAGTATCGCTTCACGCGAAAAGGTTGATGTACTTGAAAGTAAAAGCAAATTGCTGGCATATTAGGCTACCGATAAATTATTATATATTTCTAGGCATTTGTCTGCCGCGTTATCCCAAGTACATTTATTTGCCTCGGTATGACCATGAGTTGATAATGTTCTCTGTAAATTGGGGTATTTTAGCACGGCTATTATCTTGTTGGCGAGCTCGTCAGTATCCCAGAAATCAACTTTGAGTGCGTGATTGAGCACCTCGACGGCGCCAGATTGCTTGGAGAGGATCACTGGCACTCGATTGGCCAAGGCCTCAAGTGCGACAATGCCAAATGGCTCAGAGACCGAGGGCATGACATAGACATCAGCCGAACGATAGATCTTCTCCAGCTCTTTTTCTCGCATAAAGCCAGGGAAATATACCTTATCAGAGATACCTAGATTTGCCACTTGATTGATAATTTGATTTCGCATGTCCCCAGAACCCGCGATCACAAAGACTGCTTTGGGATACAACTTCGCTACCTTGCCAGCGGCTGTGATCAGATAATCGACACCCTTTTGATAGGTAATGCGACCAACAAAAAGCACGATCTTGCGACCATTGGCCTTGAGATGCTTGAGGCTAATCTCCTCGCTCGCAGTGGCAGCGTTTTGATCGATTTTGATACCGTTGTGGACAACTTTGATTTTGGCCTCAGAGATGCCGTAATATTTGATAATGCGTTGCTTGGTGTATTCGCTGACGGCGATAACTCGGTCGGCAGCCTCAAGTCCAGCCTTCTCGATTCGACAGATTCGCCCATCGACACTATGTTCGTGAGAGCGATCGTATTCAAGAGCATGAACATGAGCAACCAATGGCTTATGAGAGATCTGCTTGGCGCGAACTCCCGCTGGAAATGAGAGCCAATCATGAGCGTGAATAACATCACATTTCTCCTTCTTGGCGACCTCACCTGCTGCATCGCCATAGCGATAAACCTCACCAATCATATCATTACTGTAGAGACCCTGACTTGCATAAGAGCCCTTGCCATACTTGGCGTAACGCTCAGAATATTGCGACATTTTCTGTCGATAACTTTCATCGGTTTCATAGGGAAATAGCATCGTATCGATTTCAGTAACGGCGAAATTTTTATCTTTTTTGGAGTGCAATGAAGTAGTCCAGGAATGCTTTTTCTTCGTATCACTATCAGCAAAAGCAACCTTCATAAATGGCAGGTTGATATCGTGCTTCTTGGGTAAAACAAAGGTAATCTCAGCTTTCTTCTTGGACATAGATTGTGCCATCTCAAAACAGGCAACACCTAAACCACCGCTATTAAATGGCGGTAGTTCCCAACCAAACATTAAAACCTTCTTGTTGGCTTGAATAGAACTTTTTGACGCAGCAGTCTTTTTGACCTGCTTTTTTGCGAGATGTTGCCCAACTCCACCAACCCATTCGGTAACAATTTTCCCTAAAGAAAATTTCCTTTTCATTTAAAAAATCCCTCACTTCAGAATAAAATTAAGAACTCAATTTCTTTATTTTTATCGTATCACCCGGCGACAAAAAGAGCAATGCTTTTTGGCGCCAAAGTGACATATTCTTTTTGCAGAAACTCCGCAGAGAAATTTTGATCCTTTTGCGCGGTATTTAGAAAGCTCAACCAGCCATTACGATTTTCTGGCAGCTGAAATTCGACTATTTCCGGCTCCATATTGATCAACAGACAATACTTATCCCCAATCAATACGGACAACGACAACGCAGCTGGATCAGCCAAGGGATCGGATAAATTGTGATCAAAAAAACGCATCTCCGATTGCCTGAAATGTTTCTCTTGATGACGAAAATTGATTATTTTTTGCACAAAATGTAATAATTCCGCATTTTTGCGCACCAATGACCAGTCAAACCAGGTTATAGCACTGTCCTGACAGTAGGCATTATTGTTGCCATTTTGAGTTCGGCCGACTTCATCACCCATAGTAATCATTGGCACACCTCGAGAGAGCAGTAGCAACATAAAGAAATTTTTGAGCTGCTTCATACGCAGCAAATTGATGGTTGCGTCAGTGGTTTCGCCCTCAATACCATTGTTGTCACTATAATTGAAATCAAAGCCGTCACGATTGTCCTCGCCATTATCCCAATTGTGTTTTTCGGCATATGAGACAATATCCATCATCGTGAAGCCATCATGAGCGGAGATAAAATTGAGTGAGCGGGGAAAAAGATAATCCGTCTTAAAAAGGTCCTCGCTGCCACTCATTCGAGCCATAATATCGAGTAAAATGCCACGATCCCCTCGGACAAAACAGCGCATTTTGTCACGAAACTTGTCATTCCATTGAAGGAAACGATAGCCGGGAAATTTGCCTAGAAGATATCCGCCAGCAGCATCCCATGGCTCAGCAATTAACTTCGTATCAGCTAATTTTTCCGAGCGGTCGATATTCCAAAGCATATGTGGATAACTTGTGATTTCACCATTCTCATCACGAGAGAGCAATGTCGCTTCATCAAAACGAAAACCATCAACATGCATCTCAAAGGCCCAAAATTCCAAACAATCGAGAATGAACTTGGAGACAACTGGATGGTTGCAATTTAACGTATTGCCACAGCCTGAAAGATTGATATACTCCGTCTTGTCGTCCTTGGGTAATTGATAGTAAATGGAGTTATCCAGTCCTTTGAAATTTAAAATCGGCCCGTCTTTGCCCGCTTCGATAGTGTAACCCAAAACGACATCGAGGATTACCTCTATGCCCGCTCGGTGCAACGCCTTGACCATTCTGCGAAAATCATTGAAATGGCCTGCAAAATCATTAGGCTTCAGGCAATAGCGAGAATCGGGAGCAAAAAAGCCACTTGTACCATAGCCCCAAACATTTTTGTCCTTGCCGCCGGTAAAGTCAAAAACAGGCATCAGCTCGACGGCCGTAATACCAAGTGATTTTAAATAGGGAATTTTTTCGATCAAACCCTCAAACTTACCTGGAAAGCGACATTTTGAGCTTGGGGATTTGGTGAAATTGCCGATATGAAGCTCATAGACGATCGTATCCTCAAGTGGCATTTTGAGTGGCTTATCCCCCTCCCAATTAAAATTGGAGGTTTGAACTATCGCGCTTCGCAGAGAGGACTCGATATCATCCTCCTCCGTGATTGTATCTTCTTTGCGAAAAAGCGAATAATCAGTGCCCTTTGCATAGGGATCAGTCAATATCTTCTTGGGATTAAAGTGATGACCGAGTTCAATTCCACTTGGCCCATCAACGCGATAGGCATAGAAATTATTATTCGTAATACCGCCGACGAAAATATGCCAGATGTTTGCCGTTCGATTGGAGACGGGATCGAGAAGTATAGTTTTGAATGGTTTTTTGCTGCTATTTTTGGTGAACAACAAAAGCTCTACCGAGGTAGCGTGCTCAGAAAATATGGCAAAATTGACACCCTTTTTGGATAGTGTCGCCCCAAGCGGATAAGGCTCGCCTGGAAAAGTAGCGAAAAACCGACTCATTCTATCTCCCCTCCTATATATCTACATTGTCCTCGAAAAAGACGGGAGCGTCAAGGACTAGCGATGTGAATTGTGAATTGTGAATTGTGAATGATGAATGATGAATGATGAATTGTGAATTGTGAATGGTGAATTGTGAATGATGAATTAGACTTCCCTGCCTACCGGCAGGCAGGTCCACCCTCAAGCTCCAAGGAGTCGAAGAATAAAATATATAAATTCAAAATCTCAAATTCGAAATAACAAACAAATCCCAATTAATACGAAATACAAAAAATACCAAATTTACAAAAAAATACACCTTACACTTTTATTGTTCGACCCTGTGTTCTTGCAGATAGACCTGCCTGCCGGCAGGCAGGGAACTA
>JBAXQZ010000084.1:0-4864 GCA_037131475.1 bacterium
GGGGATAGGGAAGGAGTCTTTTTCTATTTCTGGCATATTTTTGATTTTATCACTTATTTACTTGAAGATACGAATCGTAAGTTCTAAACGGAAATGCACCACCTGCAATTAAAATGCAGTACATGACATATTTATCCAGTTCCGATCGAGACAGTATTGCCGTGTGGTACGGCGCCAAAGTACCAATACGAGAGATCGCACGCCGCTTGCGGCGTGATCATAGCGTGATCTCTCGTGAGATTAGAAGGAATAAGAGTGGCAAACACTATGTCGCTATAGCCGCTGCCGCTAAGTTCAAGGAGAGAAAGAGAGTGGCAGGTTAGGGATGAAGGGGGCGACGACTGGCGATAGGGCAGAGAGGAGAGATGAGCCTGACTGGGCACCTAGGCCGGTCAGAGAGGGCATGGCAGGGAGGAAGCCGAGGAGGGGAGAGGTTGATGGATAGACAATATTTAATGTAATCGTTGAAGAGGGAAATTGTACTTTAAATTTCGAAAATGCTTGTTCGATTATTGCAATATCATTCTCACTTAATCCGTTGTTTACGACCAAAATGATTGATTCTATATCATCGGTGGTTACTCCTCCATGAAACTGAGCTTCTGTATATGAATCATTGATACTTGTATCGCCAATATAATCTGGGGTATGTTGTGAGTCATTAAAATCTAGAATTGACTGAATATTACGGATTTTTTTTGAGACAATTGAAGGTTGTATTGCGAGTGATGGAGGATATTGAGGTTGACCAAGACTATCATGGAAGGTGATTGTAGTTCGCGATATGATATCGTTCTTGAATTTCACAATGACTGGACCATAATGACTGAGTGATGTTGGAAATATCTCATTAGGATTTATGCTTTTATGATTTATTCCACCTAGTGAATTATCTGAAAAATATCCATATATCGGTCTATCGATAGTCGCATCTTTCGGATCATTGGGGTATCCAAACAAATCATGTTCTTTTTGTGCTCTTTCAGTCGGTGCGTAGTTAAAATGACTACTCTTTGTTTCGAACAATGATTTAAACTTATGTGAATTGTCTGTTAAGATGCTAACAATTTCATCTACTGTACTGGCACGGAAATAGCTCGAATTGTTTACTATACTATTTATTTTTTCTTGAACGTCAGCGATCAATTGCTCTGGATTTACCTTGTTTTGAGATGCAATATTTGTGATATTTGCAGTCGACCCTTGGATGGTTTTGGCAATATTGATCCTTACTGTGTCGATGACGTGTTGTGGACCATTAAATTTTCTTTTTATTCCAAATGTTTCCTTTTCAGAATCCCAAGCATCTTGAACGTTAATATTATTTTCTTGTACTGTAATGCCTTGACCTGATGTGGGGAGATATAGTCTACCAGGAGTTTGGCTCACTATAGTCCCTCCTACTATGATGTTTGAACCTGAGCTAATAATTTTGCCTGGGCCAATATTTATTGTGTATTTTTCTTCATAAACCTTACGTAGAACATATTCGATTTGTCCTCTCATGAGATAGCTATATTGATCATCAATAATGAGGTGAGAGTCAAGCCAAGCAGCAGTCTCTTCTCGAGTAAGGCCTTCCCATAGCTTGTAGTTTGTTATTCCGGAGAAATGATCTTCGATTGATTTGTCGATCCAACTTTTGTATTTGGAACTAATAATCAACAAGATTGGATCTTTGCGTAAATCCACTCTTTTACCGGGAGAGCTATCTATGTCGTCACCAAGAAAATTTTTATCAAAAAACCAGTCATTATATTCTTGTGAAGTTGCGGCTAAATATTTGTATCCAACAAGAACGGCGAAAACATGCTGATTATTATCAGAGTTATATCCGCCTTCAGCTCCAAAAGAAATCTGATTTAGTTCTGCATCGTTTGACTTATATGTTTTGTAATTTGATCTTCCCAACTCTTTTCTTTGCTCTTTGCGAGATAGCAGTGCGCCAGTTTTGAGTACGCTCATAATTGGAGATTCGAGGGTTGCAGTATTTGGACTCATATTATCGCTCGACGGAGATTCATCTAATCCATGGTATGAAACTACTCTGGATTCGCTTAAGTTTGATCTAGTATTTTGTGATTCTAGATTGGGGGTCAATAATTCGACTATGCGAAATATTATTTCGCGCTCTTTCGTGCTGGATAAATATTGGCCGATAGCATGGAGTTGGGGGAGTAGTTGTAATGATTCTTGAACTATTTCTATAGACAGCCAATCTTTTGACCAACTAAAGGGTATTTGTCTGCAATATTCTGCTATATCATTTAGATCAGCAGAATTTTTTGATATTTGATAATTGGAGATGGCCTGTTTAATCTTTTTGAGGTTACTTAATGCCTGGCTTTGTTTTTGTTGGATTTGGGAAGGATAGATAGACATGGGGAAGAAATCAGAGATAGATGCAAGAATCGTGTCGGCTTGCTGTTTTGGTAATCTAAGATAATTTAGTTCATCGAGTAATATTTTTGGATCCGTAATTTTGGCCAAATTTGAGATCATGACACGATCAAATGGTAAACCAAGTTTTGAATACTCTTGGATTATGTTTTCATGTAATGTTTTGATTGATGCAAAGCTTGTTTGGATTTCTCTCAATTGTTCGTGATATGAGTTGCTTGCATGATTTAGTACATAATTCAGGAAGGTCGGTGATAGATTGCTTGGGAAGACGTAGCTGTTGCTAATTAATAGTTTGGCAATCAGATTAGCAGTGTTTTCATCGCCTGTCTTGAGGATAAAATCAATCGTGTTTTGGACTTGATCTGGCCAAATATCGTTGGTTGCGAGTTTCTCGACTAATGCATCAGCTGTTCTAGCATCTCCTAGGCGGAATATTATCTCCATTGTTGAGTTTTGGTAGAGATCTTGGTTGTGACTGAATATTTGATTTGCGAGTATCGTCGCACTCTCGCTATTGCCTAGGGAAGAAGCGAGGTCTAAAGTATCTGATAAATTCTGAGTAATAGCATGTGAGAATGGAGCAAGGAGGGTATTTACGGGCTCGGCGGATTTGATCTTTTTAATCAAATCAAAAAGTGAAGATGCAAGTGCAGTGTTGCGATTACTAGCGATATTACTCGCTACCAGATTGGCGGTTGCCAAGTCTCCTTTGCGCATGATAAAGTCATGTACTTTTGTACGATACTCATCTCCAATATTATCTTCTAACAGTAGATTTGCTGTTTCTGCGTTTCCCCAGCGATTGATATATACCCAAGCTTTCTCATGCCCTTCACCGAGATAGGCGACTAGATCGACATATTCATTTGCTTTGTTAACTTGTTTGGAGAAGATAAGGTTATTTAGTGACTGAAGATATTTTGGTATAAGGTTACGATTTTCTACCCAGATTTGGATACTACGGGTCAGGAGTGGCAGGTTAGGGATGAAGGGGGCGACGACTGGCGATAGGGCAGAGAGGAGAGATGAGCCTGACTGGGCACCTAGGCCGGTCAGAGAGGGCATGGCAGGGAGGAAGCCGAGGAGGGGAGAGATTTGAGTGTTATCTGAAGTAGGTGTGGTTGTCTCACTGGTAGCGGTCGTATCTGTAGTTGTTGCTTCTGCTTCATCTTGAGCAAACTCCATATATTTTTGCAACTTACCAAATTCAGTCGCAAAATCATACTGACTATTTAGGATATTTTGAGTATATGATTTTATTGGCATTGTGAGATGAATATAAGCAACTAGTGCTTTGAAATAGAAATACTCTCCAATATTGTTTAGTTTCATGTCTAATAGAAAATTTTCATTTGTATCGGCGACTACTTGATTTTCTAATTTCGTGATTATCTGTGATTTTTCTATTTCGTTAGCATTAATATATTCGCTATACGAATCCATCATTTCTGTTAGATTTGTTTGACGAACTATTTGTGATAATTGAGGATTATTGAGCATTAATTTGATAATTCTCAGATAATTTTGTTTGAATTTGTCGTACGAAAGATCTGGGTAAAATACATCATAAATATTGATTGTTTTTTCAATATGAGTTGTATTTACGTTGTTGAATAAATAATCTGTTTTTGGAGAAATTTCATTCTTTTTAATTTGATTATAAATATTATCAATATTAATAAAGTCATTAAATATTTTTTGACAATAAAGGGTTTAAGGGGAAAATAAATTTTATGCTTAAAGTAAATGTATATATAACTTTAAAAAAAGAAATATTAGACGCACAGGGCCTTGTAATAAAAAAAGCAATAAAACAGATAGGCTTTGAAAATGTTGGGGAAGTAAGATTTGGTAAATTTATTCAGATGGAAATAGACGACATGGGGAAAACCGACAGTGAAATCAAAAAGGAGATAGATTACCTTAGTGACAGGCTTTTGGCCAACCCGAATATTGAAAACTACAGATATGAAATAGAGAG
Source organism: bacterium (assembly GCA_037131475.1). Taxonomy (GTDB): domain Bacteria; phylum Patescibacteriota; class UBA1384; order XYA2-FULL-43-10; family 1-14-0-10-43-13; genus JBAXQZ01. Next base: position 4,385 of record JBAXQZ010000084.1, read on the forward strand.
GGACTAATGCAGGGCAGACAAAAACCATATTTTGGAATATTGGTATTTCCCGGGACAAATTGTGAAGCCGACTGCTATCATGTCTTAAAAGACCTTCTTAAAGTCGAGTGCAAATATATCTGGCACAAAGAAAAAAAAGATGATGACATTAATGCAATAATAATCCCGGGCGGCTTCTCTTATGGAGATTATTTAAGAAGCGGTGCAATAGCAAAATTTTCACCTATTATGTCTTTTGTCCGTGATTTTGCCAAAAACGGCGGGCCTATTTTAGGTATCTGCAATGGCTTCCAGATACTTCTGGAGGAAAATCTTCTGCCGGGGGCAATGCTTAGAAATGATACACTGAAGTTTATCTGCAAGTATATAAATTTAAGAGTCGAAGATAATAAAAATCAATTTACCGGTAGCTATGCTAAAAATGAAATTGTAAGAATGCCAATCAGGCACAACGAAGGCAACTACTATATTGATAATAAA
>JBAXQZ010000085.1:0-4861 GCA_037131475.1 bacterium
GGTGAGAACGTTTTGAAGGTATAGCCTCGTTCAATTGGCGAAGGAATCTGATAACAAATTAATGACCTAAGAAAGCATTCTTGCATTGCAGGAACATTATCAGCTTTAATAAGCCTACTTCCGCTAGGTGTTATATGGTCAATCATATCTTTATCACTTATATCAGAATAAATGAAGCCAAGTTGCGATAATGCCGATCGCCATTTACGGCCAACAGAGTTAGTGATATCATCCCCAAGAGAAACAAGGCCGCTATCACCGAGTAATTTTCGAAAAGCAGCATCATTTTCTGTGCCCCTAAGTTTTCCTTGCAAATCTGATCTTGATAAAACAATCAGACCGTCTCTTAATCTGAATGGACTTCTAACTGTAGTATTGCCTAAATGCCATGGACGCATATTAATATCCTAAAAATAAATATTCCTGAACATTGTTTCTGTTATTTTCAACCTTCTCTGACTGATTGCCAAAACTATACCTATGATCGACTTCGAATACTTTAACATTCGATCGATGCCTCTTCATTATATCTACCATTTCTTCCTTAGAAGGTAAAGAGTTGGATGAATAAGAGACTAGTAGTATTCCAGACTTAAATTTACCGAATAGCTCGTCAAAAGCTTGGTAACACGTGTTCTTGGCGCTAAAAGGAGTCTCTCTTTTTTCTATTCGCTTTGTTCTAGAACTTTCGATAATGCTAGATTTCTTCCAGTATGTAGCCAAGCCCTCAACAAAGTGATACCGACGGATATAATCATTGTCAGAATGTTTTGAGTAGTATGGTGGATCTAGGTAGATTAAATCATAACTGCCGCATACATCAAATATATTTGAGTTTAGCGACTTATTAATTTTCCCATTATCAAAAACCGACGCATTGTACTCCGCTATTGATTCTATAAATTGTTCTTTCATTGATATTTTAAGGTCACGTCGGCCATCATCATAACACGAACCAATTACAGTAAAAACGCCCCGAGGTTGTTTTTTGAGGGCGGCTCTTCCGAGTGCTGATAGCGCTATAGCCTTTTTGTACTCGTCGGACATAAGCATTATATTCGAAGAGGTATTATCAAGAAACTTGTTATCTTCTGGTGTGAAATATAGACCGTTGAATGTGTCTTGTATGAAAGTTGTGGTTTTCTTATTTTCTTTTAGTAACAGATGCAAATCATTAGCATTAACGATTTCAATATTGTTCTCAATAGTTGCTTTGGTTATGTTGTGACTATAAGATAAAAAATCATTTGAAGTGACTGATTTTCCAAGGCGCTTAAATAAATATGATACGCAACCACTACCACTAAAAGCATCCAATACTGTATTGTATTCGAGATCTTTAACAGTGTGTTCTATGAAATTCAAAAGTTTCCGCTTGCTGCCCATGAAACGAGTTTGCGGAAACTTTTTGTCATTTATTTTTTGGACTAATGATTCAATCATTCATAATTTCTAATAACTAGTTCATTGACGAAGCCTCTTTTTGTTGCATCTTTATTTATTAGACGCTTTGCTTTCACTACCTTAATATCATATGACTTAAATAGCTCGTAAACTAATGGGTGATCAGAATTACTAAGCATGACATGGCAACCTCGAGAGTCAAGCTCTTTAAAAGTATTCGCTAGTTCCACATGATCTTTATCGTAAAAAGAATCTTTTGTATATCGTTTGAAATCGGAAAACTTTGAGACAGGCAGGTATGGTGGATCAAAATAAATGAAGTCTCCTTTTTGGGCTTGTGTAATTGATTCTTTGTAACCGCCAGATTGTATAGAGATATTCTGCAGTACATTGCTTACAGCTTTTAAATTGTCTTCATTACAAATTTTTGGTTTTGTATAATAACCGTAGGGAGTGTTAAACTCTCCTTTTTGATTTACTCTATACAATCCATTAAAACAAGTGTGGTTTAGATAAATAGTCCTTGCGGCTCGTTCTACTGAAGCAGAATTACTGTGCATTGCCCGAACAACATAATAATGATCTTTGCTATTTGTATATTGCGACAGCGTGTAAATTAATTCGTCGACATTATCCCTGATGACTTTGTAACAATTAATTAGCTCTTCGTTTGAATCGTTTAATATCGCAATGCTCGGATTAACATGAAAAAAAAGTGCTCCGCTACCTAGAAACGGCTCGAAATATCTTTCGTATTGAGATTTTGGCATCAACGAAGTTAGTTCACTCAGTAATTGTGTTTTGCCGCCAACCCATTTCATAAAAGGCTTTGCTTTTTGAGTAGATTGAATTTCTCTTGAAAAGATCTGACTGGCTAGACCAGGGTTGAGATTACCAAAATTAAGTTTTAGTCCTACAGACTGATTCATTCTCCCTCCTATTCATTTCCTTTTATATATACATTATATAATAAATATATAAACTTTCAAACAACGGGTTGTGGATATGTTCGGTTTTTGTTTGTATTTCTTGAGGGGGGGGCTTTACGAAGTAATACTTTTTGTGATATTCCTTATTCAAATAGCAATTACTAAATTGGTGGGGAGAAAGTGTGGTCTTGTGCATTTAGCGCCGACTGAGACACCAACTCTTAAACAAATCGTTGAATTTTTTAATCGATACCAATTCGAAGCGATTGGTATTCAACTACTGATCTATCTCGCATATATATTGGCCGCATGGATATCTCTGGCGGTCATTTTTAAATTAATTATCCTGATTCGCCAGCTTCGGGAACATTATCTTTTTCTGGAAATCACCCCACCCAAAGAAACGGACATCTCGGCATTTTCAACCACTCAGCTTTTTACCCTGATCTCTGATCTCTTAGAACAAAGCTCATGGCTGGATAAAATTTTATTGCGACAAACTACCGCTTCCCTTGAGATTATCTCGACCAAAGAAAAGGGCATTCAGTTTCTAGCGCGAATCCCCGATGATCTCGCCAGCTCTTTCGAAACAAATATGCGAACTTATGTGCCGGGCATCCAGATCAAGAATACTTCCAACTATCTACTAGAGATTAATAAGCCCGATAAACAAACAAAGATTTTGGAGTTCAAACTCTCGAAACACTTTGCTTTTCCGATCGGCGAGCACAAGGACTTAAAACAGCACGATCCCTTGGCGTATCTGGTCAACAATATGGGGAAGCTTGGTGAGAATGATCTAGTTGCCATTCAGATAGTCTTAAAGCCAATGAATAGGATCGAACAGCGACTGACCAGGGACAAAATCCAAGAGATAAAACTGGCGATGAAGCGGGATCGGTTTGCCGAGTGGGTTGGGAAGAAAGGTAAGATCGATCTTTTCTCGTTCTTGGCTAATATCCTCGAGGGTCTGGCCAAAATTGCCGTTGCCCCGTTGCTAATTGTGGCCGATTTCATCACTGGACAGGAGAGCAAGTTGCCCGAAAAAGCTAAGACCAAAATCGAGGCTACTCCCGAAACAATAGAGCTGGAAGGCTTTGTTAGAACCAAACTTTCGCAACCTCTCTTTGAAGCCTCGATCAGAGCGCTGATCATCACAAGCTCTGATCAAGTGAAAGAGCGCGAAAAGGGCTTGCTCTCCTCCTTCGCCTGTTTCAGGCATCCCGCTGGTCAAGCCATCGTTGCCAAATTCAATCTCTTGGGCAAACTCGGTCAGAAGATGCGGCGGTGGCAATTTCAAAATCATCTCACTTCGGTATCGCTCATTCTCTCGGCCTCTGAGATTGCGGCTCTTTACCATTTTCCTTTTCGGGCTGATACTGATACCCCCGATCTCGCTCGGATTAAAAGCCGGGAATTGCCAGCGCCTTTGTCCTTGCGGAAGACTGATAGTAAATTTGATGTCATCTTTGGTGTCAATAAGTTTAGCGGGGAAAATGTCCCGATTGGTCTAACTCTGGAACAGCGCCAGAAACATATGTATATCATTGGCAAGACAGGTATGGGCAAGACGACTTTGCTCAAAAATGCCATTTATCAGGATATGAAGAACGGCAAAGGCTTGGCTGTCTTTGATCCTCATGGCGATCTACTGCAAGAATTGCTTGAGATTATTCCTGAAAATAGAAGAGAGGATGTGATTGTCTTTGACCCCTCTGATCGCGAATGGCCAATTGGTTTGAATATTCTCTCACCTGGTATTAAATTCTCTGACAAAGAAGATGAACAGGAGTGGATCACCAGTTCAGTCATCGGCGTATTCGCCAAAATCACTGCCAAGGAATATTGGGGACCGAGAATGGAGCATATCCTGAGGAACGCCACTCTAACTGCACTACAAACTGAAAACCCTAGTCTTTGGACACTGCAGAGGCTCTTGACTGATAAAGCTTATCAGAAACAGGTAGCAGGAGCTTTGAAAGATCCAGTCTTAAAGCAATTCTGGAACAAAGAGTTTGCCAATCTGGGTACAATGCAACTCTCTAGCGTGACGGCACCATTGACCCAAAGATTGGGCAGTTTTATCACCACCAAAATGTCTCGCCACATCCTCTTGCAGGAGAAGAGCACGGTCAGCATCAGTCAAATTATGGATGAGGGCAAGATATTGCTTGTGAACCTCTCCAAGGGCGATCTGGGTGAGGATATGAGCTTTTTCTTTGGCGTAGTTTTGACCTCACTGATCTGGATGGCTGCTTACCAGCGAACAAAGATCAAGGAAAAAGATCGCAGGGACTTTTTCCTCTATGTTGACGAGTTTCAAAACTTTGCCACCCCGAGATTTTCAGAGATTACCAGCGAGGGCAGAAAATATCATGTCTCTTTGATTGCTTCTCATCAAAACATTGCCCAAATCGAGGATCAGCATATCTTGAAAGTGGTGGCCGGTAATGCCAATACAATTATCTGTTTGAAAGCCAGCCCTGATGATGAAAATTTTATCCTGCCATTTATGGAGCCGGAAGTTG
>JBAXQZ010000086.1:0-4764 GCA_037131475.1 bacterium
GTAAAACAGTGGATAAAAAATTTACAGATTTTGATAAAAAAGATCAGGAACAAACAACTAATATTGTAACTAACAAATTAAAATCTGTATTTGAACAAATAGGAGATATATTTAATAATGGATTAATTAAACCCATAATGGCTTTATTTCTTGGAATAGGAAATATATTTATTCAGTTATTTAATATATTAACTTTAATTGTAGGTAAATTAATATCATTACCTAGTTGTTTATTTACATATATAGCAGTAGAATTTTTTAATATAATATATAATTCAGATTTGGACCTACTCTCCAGATAACAAATATATTCTTTATTATCTCGAGATAGACCCCTCGCCGTTCGCAATGAACGACGAGGAGAATGCAAGCCCAACTCTACTGAACAGGCGGCCCCCGCGAGGGAACGGCCGGTGCCCAAGGTTGGGTCGGTGGATTGTAAACCGTCGGATTGTCCGGCGGCCGATTTGGATCCGGTGGATCCGGACAAGGGATTTGCCCCGAAGGGTTTCCATTGTTCCCGATATGCGGATCCGTCGGGGACGGTGGGCTTATAACCGTGCCCGGCGGGCATGTACCCGGCGGATTCACAGTTCCCGGCGGTCCTTGTGGACCAGGGGGTCCCGAAGGTCCTGGAGGACCTTGTGGCCCAGCGACACTCTTTTGCTGGGCCTGAAAGCCCAAGAGTAGTATCGTCGACTCATATGAGGTCCCCTGCTCCACAGGTGCTCGAACTTCGCGTATGCCCTGGTTCAGATTACCCTGAACGCAGAACAAGGCCAGGACGCTGCTGCTCGAGCTAGTAGTCATTGAATATTCGCAATATTCACGCTTAACTTGCGAGTATTCTACGACACACTCCGCTTGCGCGGTAAATGCAGTCGCAATTAGAATCGAGATTGCGATGAGAAGTTTATTCATCCTCTCACCCCCTTCCTTTACCAGATATTAGACGAATCGACAGGCGCTTTTGGCGCCTGCAATGCGTCCAGGTAAACATCCTTGCATTCGTCATGCATTATTTTAATTCTTGCGCTCTCCCCGAGTGGATTATGACAGCGCAGATCAAAGAATTTAAGCACGACGTATGAAGGTTCGCTGCCCTTGTGCTTGAGTACCACCTCAGACATCGAATTTAGAAATGGTCGATTGGTCCGTGGATCAATCTGGGCCTTCCCATCAACCCAGACTTCATATACCACACACCAATTTGGCGTACCGTCATCATTTCGTGAGACGGTAATTGGAATATGCACCAGCCCCTGATCACACTTCGGCGCTGGCGCTCCCTGTGGCCCTTGAATTCCCTGAGGACCTTGCGCCCCTGGCACGCCTTGAATTCCCTCAGGACCTCGTAGCCCCTGTGGTCCTGTGGATCCATCTCGTCCATCTCTGCCATCAAGGCCTTTGGGTCCTTGTGGTCCAGTGGGGCCTATTTCACCCCTGTCACCACGTTCTCCTCGCAGACCAGTTGGCCCGATAGGACCTTGTGGACCGCACGGACCAACGGGTCCAATAGCTCCAGCTTCCCCTGTGAGTCCACGAGGCCCTTGTGGACCGCACGGACCGACAGGACCACATGCACCAGCTTCACCGTTTAATCCACGAGGTCCTTGCGGACCACAAGGGCCTACAACGGGAACTTGAACTGCCTCAGGCACTCTGGGCCGTACCGCAAGAATCTTGTGCTCACGATAATCCCAACGCCCTTCGCGGATAGCCTGACTAACGTCAATTGTGGTCATTTGCTTATTCGGTGTCCCAGCAAAACCATACTCCTTTGCGATAGCAGTAAGCCAAGCCATCATATAAATTGGCGTTTTATCAGGTGATTCATTATCAATCACATAAAACTGATAAATATTACTGCTTTCCGTATTGGACTTATTCACGAATGATGGTCCGATACCTAATATCTGAACCCGGGTCACTGCTCGATCGCCATTTTTCAAATAGCCTCTCACGTGGAGAATTTTCTCTGGTAGGCCTTCGAAATCACGTGGTCCAAGCTCTATTATAAGCTTACCATCTCGACAATCGGATTGATTAGTCGATTTCCAGGACAAACCATTGTTAAATGAATAATCTGCATAGATGAAATCTTGCGGATTACTCGCGTTAACATCGATCTGTATTTCTACAGTCGAATCACTCAACACTGGCGCCTTCTTGTCTGAGTTGCTGCTTGACGACCAGATTGGAACGCCTCCAATAAACACATAGTTTGTATAGATGCTTGATACTATTGTGGTAGTATCGTCTATCCGCACATTTACTGGCAGTAACCAGGTACTCAACATTGAAGCGTTGAGCTTAGTTGTCGAAGTCAGCGTCAAAGCGCTGAGCAGTGCAAAAATAACCGCGCAATGTCGCGCTATATTTGTGATTCTCATTATGAGAACCTCCTTTTTAAAGTACTAGAAAAATCACGAATTGCTTCGTGTCTTTTCTTAGTTCTGTAGCCTAATTTTTTGGCAACAGATGAATAATCGTTGTAGAATCATCACATCTCCTGCTAAATTATTTTTTGCTAGAATCCAACCAGGAAGAAGGCGAAAGCAGTAGAGGCTAGTCATGCCAGGTCCGCATTTTTTAAGGGACCCTCTATGCCGACCAACCTTTTTGATCTACCGCCCTAATTTCCCAAAGTCCCAGTCAGATTCCATGAAAAAAATAATTGAGGATTCAATATCCCCACCATTGCATTGTAATATGCAACAAAATCTAGCCCTACCGCTTATCTCCGAAAAGAGATAACTAAATTCAAAATCATCTTACTACAAACAGACTATCCTGTCAAGAGTTAAACACATTATTAATTAAAAATATATTAAAATTGTATGATTTATTCATACCGAAGAGCTTCCATCGGAGACAATCTGGCCGCTTGCTTGGCTGGATAAATACCAGCCAATAATGAGACAAAAATCGTGAGCAAGACCATCTCAGTTGCAAATTGCCATGGAACAATAAAAATATTTAAACTCCCAGGGATATTACTAGCCTTCATTAGATAATTGATAAGAGTATTGATCGAGACGCTAAAAACATAAGTACCAAACACGCCCAGAGCCGCACCAGAAACCCCAAAGAGCAAGACTTCATACTCAAAGATACGTCGAATATCTCGGTTGTCAGCGCCTATCGCTTTGAGCACACCAACCTCATGAGTTCTTTCGAGCAGAGACATCATCATAATATTTACGATTCCTATCAGGGCCACCAATAACGCTACGCCACCAATGATACCAAGGATAATCTCGGCAATCAAAAATATCTTGTCCACCCTCTCAATCAAATCAACAACCGATGTTGTTTTGTAGCCCATCTTTTCTATCTCATTTCTAACCTCTTTTACCTCTTTACGATCTTCAACCTGCACCTTGATACTATTGTATAATTGATTTGGTGCCAATTTTTTGATCTCATCCAAATTGGTATATACGACGGATAGACTTTCGTCACCAGTAATACCGACAATCTTTTTCTCCAACGAGATGTTATCAATTTTTGACAAGTCTGAAATTTTATCGGGCATTATCAAAATATTTAAGGACAGTTTTTGCCCCAAAAGTTCACTGGGATTTTCGATATCAAGATTTTTCACCAGGGCACTAGATATTACAACTTGATCTTTGTTTTCAGACTTTTGGCCAATAATAGGCACCACACCCTCGAAATTTTGCGCATCTTGATTTATTGCAATAGTTGTGACGGCCGTCGACGACTCAGCGAAAGACACTTTGGTCGGCATTGACAGAGATGGGCTGATAAGTGAAACATTATCCAATTTCCCAATTTGATTGACCGCACTATCATCTAAGGTTAACTCAGAGTTTTTTGCTGTACCCACTCCGATAGTAACAAGAGCATCAATTGAAGCGAGTTGCTTTGAGGTAATATTTTGTAAACCCACTCCCAGGGAAACTAGTGTTAATATCGAGCCTACGCCCAATGCCACACCCAAAGTCGTCAAAAGTGTACGATTGATCTTGCTCAGGAAATGAATTTTTGACAAACGAAATGATTCAGCAATAGAAAGGCGCCCGTCGGACTTGAAGGTCGCATCAGAGACAGAAACGTGAGCTCGATCGATCGAGGTATTACTGCAAGTAGTATACTCATCTTTGATTATAGAGCCGTCTTCAATATGTATAATGTGATCAGCACTGCTAAGAAATTCCGGATTATGAGTAATCATCACAATCGTTCTGTGCCATTTTTTATTTATATATTCAAGCAATTTAAGTATTTCTCGACCATTTGGCACATCAAGATTGCCGGTTGGCTCATCAACAAGCAAAATATTTGGATTCGCAATTATTGCCCGCGCAATCGCTATCCGTTGCTGCTCACCTCCGGACATTTCACTGGGCTTATGGCCGGCACGATCTGTCAATCCAACTATCTCCAAAAGCTCCATTGCTCGCTTATATGCAACCTTTTTGCTAACACCAGAGAGCAAGAGTGGCATTGAGATATTGTCCAGTGCATTTAGATTTGGCACCAAATTAAATTGCTGGAATACCATCCCTATCTTTGCTCGACGATAGCGGGCCTGATCACTTGGTTTCAGCTTATAAATATCAACACCGTTTACCAAAACCGTACCCTCAGTCGGTTTATCAAGACCAGCAATCAAGCTCAATAATGTTGTCTTGCCACTTCCAGATGGACCAAAGACAACGACAAAATCACCCTGCTTTATTTCAGTATTCACCCCCCTCAGGGCTTCAACATAGTTTTCACCAACAAAGAAGGCTT
>JBAXQZ010000087.1:0-4685 GCA_037131475.1 bacterium
TAATTTTTCTTTTTTTACAAAAAATGCTTTTTAATAGAGTTTACCGACAGTCCCTGTAAGGCGTCGAATTGGAATGCCGAATGAGGTAGTTTATACCGGTCCTGAGCCAAACTTGGTACCAAAATTATGCGAAAAACTCTTTGATTGGATCAAGAAAAGCAAGGTCAACAACATAAATCCTGTTTTGGTTGCTGGTGTTATACACCAAGAAATTGCCGCCATTCATCCTTTTGTTGATGGCAATGGCCGAACTGCCAGAGCAGTAGCGACATTAATATTATATGAAAGAGGCTATGACTTTAGAAAGCTATTTGCTCTCGAAGATTATTACAACAAAGATCGCTCAAATTACTATAGTGCTATAAACATCGGTACGAATTATTCCGAGCGAAGAGTTGACTTTACACCTTGGCTGGAATACTTTGCGAAAGGATTTAAAGAAGAAATTGATATGGTGAAGACTCAGATCACAACTTTGTCCCTACATAAAATTAATAATAAAACAGCAGAAAAAATCTTTTTAGAGAAGGAGCAGTTATTAATGCTTGATTTTATTGACCAGATGGGTAAAATCACAGTGACTGACGTGATAGATATTCTTAATTGTCCAAGAAGAACAGCACAATTAAAATTATCAAAGCTCAAAGAGCTTGGTATAATAATTCAGACCGGAAAGGGTCCCTCTAGCGCCTATATTTTAAGTAAAAATTAATTTTGGGGCTGATTTTTCTACAAAGGGTAAAGCCTTTGTTCCCGAGTTCAGCATTAATTATACTATATTTTAGCCAATCGAACTCTGTGCATTTTTATTCGAGTTGCCCTGACTCTCTATCACGGATACGGCCATCTCTTTGAGTTGTTTATTTAAATCCAAAATTTGTTTTTTCAAACTTTCTATCTCGTTTTTCTGGACAGCAACATTGCTATCAAGGTTTATATTTTTGAGCTCCAGAATTTTAATTTCGCTTGAATGAGTCATATTTAATTCGCGCAACTCTTGCGCATGCTTATCTTTTAACTCTTTGCCAAGCATTTCTTGCGCCCTTTTGACCGCCTCATCAATCTTTGACGGCAATAGCTCAATCTCCTTTTGTAAAGCATCCGCATCTTTCTCTCTTTGCTTCAAGGCCTCTTCTTTTGAAATCAACATCGCCTCTTTTGTGACTTTTATCTTATTGTATTCGTCTATTTCATTTCGACGCTTGATTTTGAGATTGTAAGCATACTCCTCTTCTTCTCGTTCTCTTGTGATTTTCTGAGACTCTCGTATAAGCGCATTTTCCTCTTCAAATTTACCTTTTTCCTGCTCCCACATATCTCGAGCCCTTTTTATCTCAGATTCAAGAAGATTTTTTCTTGATTCCATCGCTTCAATAATCTCCTGCTTTTGCTTTTCAATCGTCTTTTTGAAGCTTGCCATGCCCTCAATTTCAGAAAGTAAATCGCTGCCAAGCTTATCAAGTGGCTGCCCAAAGGTAATCTTTAGGTCTGAAAATTTTTTCAATGATTCTGGAACGATATTTTCGTTTTTTGTCGCAGGGAAAACGATGCTTTCCTGGCTCATTTCGCCCAGAAGCCCATTGTAGGCCTCCCAGAGATCTTGTTTGGTACTTTTTTCGCTAACTTTTTTTGGTGGCATATTAATCCTTTTTTTAAATTAGCCTAAACGTACAAAGATATCCTCAAAAAGTCAAGAACCCGTACGCAAGTATTAATTAATTCAGCCCTTCAACTTCTCCTCCATCATCTCCCAACTCTCCTCGCCCTTAAACAAGCCGTATTTCTGCCAGATTTTCTCTCTCTCACGATATTTATTGTCGTAGATCGAATAATCGCCGGCGTATTTTTCAGGTGTTAGATTAAACATTAGCGCATTGGCGCCTGCCAAAAGACCACGATGACGTCCGTTCTCTGAGTCTAAAGTTTCTAGCGCCGTCGTAACCGGTATCTTGACCTCCGGCATCATAAATCTCGCCACCGCAATATATTTCAAGGTTAATTCTATCATTGAAGCATCACTAAGATTTTGAATTTTATTATTTGAAATTTTATCTGATATTTGGAATTTTGATTTTGTCATTTCTAGAGGCGTGTTCTTGGCCCCGATATATGGTCCTGCTGAGATCATCGGATTCCCCAACTCTTTGACTAGGCACAAATCATCCGCAATATCCTCGAGACTTTGACCGGGTAGACCAATCAAGCTGCCCGTTGCAATATAATAGCCTATCTTTTTCATCTCCTTGATTAGTGCAAGACGATCCTCAATTTTAAGCCCCGGGCGCATCTCAGAGTAAAGTTCAGAGTTCGCAGTCTCAAAACGAATCAAGATTCCCCTTGCCCCAGCCCTCCAAGCCTTTTTGTAAAACTCCAAGCTTCTTTCTCCCACAGAGAGAAAGACCACGACCTGCAAATTTTTCTTGATTTTTTTGACCAATTCCAATATTTCATCATCGATAATCGCTTCATCCTCGCCACTCTGCAAGACGATCAGTTTGTAATTGTCTATATTGACCGCACTCTCCACAATTTGATAAATCTCCTCACTCGCCATCCGATATCGAGACTTATTGCTGTCCCGACGAATACCGCAATACAAGCAATTATTTTTGCAATAATTGGAAAATTCTACGATTCCGTGGATGCAAACAAAATCCTCAATCTTATCCTTGCGCAAGAAATTTGCCTCGGCATGCAACGTCTCAAGATTGTCAGACCCTTTGAGTTTCAATAGATATATAATCTCATCTCTGGTTAGTGCAGAATCACCCGTCCGAACCTTGAATATGATCTTTTTAAATTTCAATGGCAATTTGGCCACATCCACTGGATGATACTTATCCTCGAGCAAAGATATAATCTCCTTGGCGTCTTGCTCCGTTATGACCTTTACAGCCCTCTCCCCAGCATACAATACCCAATTGCCGACCTCAGCATCAAAAACAATTCCCAGGTCAATCTGAGCCGTTTTTGAGCCACTCAAAACAGTAGCCACACCCTTGTCTATCGACAAAATTTTTCCAGGAATAGTAAGACACATCGGAACACCTCTGGTGTTAATTTAAAATTTAAAATTTAGAATTTAAAAACAATGTTTGTGTTTAATTAGGCTAACATCCAATAAGGAGTGTCATCCTCGGATTTATTCCAGGGATCCCGTCACAAGCGCAAGCGCATCGATAAAGCTTTTCCCTCCCGTCATTTCGGATTTGATATTTTGAATTTAATACCTTGTATTCATTTCGTAAATTTAGTATTTTTCGTATTTCGTATTAATTTGGATTTCGTATTAATATGTAATTTAAGTATATTTGGAGGAAAAAATGAAAAAAATTGGAGAATTATCACTTACCTTTGATGATGTTTTGTTATTGCCTGGCTATGCTGATTTTGGTCGACATGAGATTAACCTTGAGACTCATTTGACCAAGAAAATTAAGCTTCAATCCCCTTTTGTCTCCGCGCCGATGGATCGTGTCACTGAGCACAAATTGGCGATCGCGCTTGCTGAAACGGGAGGCATAGGCATCATACATCGCAATCTGACAATTGCCGATCAAGCACTCGAAGTTGGTAAAGTAAAGGCAAAAAATCTTTTAGTCGGCGCAGCCATAGCCGCTGGTAATGAATTTGAGCCCAGAATCTTGGCCCTGATCAAGGCTGGCGTTGATGTCGTGGTCGTTGACTCAGCTCACGGATTTGCCAAATCCATCATTGAAACTGTCAGAAAAATCAAAAAACAGTGGCCAGATTTGCAGGTCATCGCTGGTAATGTCGCTACATTCGACGGCGCCAAAGCGTTGATCGAAGCAGGAGCGGATGGCCTTCGCGTAGGGATGGGGCCGGGCTCAATTTGCTCCACGCGCATTGTTTCGGGTATGGGTGTGCCACAAATTACAGCGATCATTGAGTGCGCAAAAGCCGCAAAGGATACTAAAGTCCCAATCATTGCTGATGGAGGCATCAGATACTCAGGTGATATCACCAAGGCCCTAGCTGTGGGCGCTTCTACGGTGATGATGGGATCATTCTTCGCCTCTTCACTTGAATCACCTGGCACAATAATCGAACTTAGTGCCAAGCAAGTACCAGCTCGTTTCAAGAGTATCATCAAAGACAATATTGCAACATATAAGTTCAAGGAATATCGTGGTATGGGCTCATTAGCAGCTATGCACCAGGGAATTAAAGTTCGATCTGAGGGCGAATTTCATGGCAAAGAATATGAGAAAAATATGGTCATGGTGCCTGAGGGAGTTGAGGGCTTGGTGCCAGTCAAGGGAACAGTCAAGGAAATGATAAATGTGATGACTGGTGGTATTCGCTCAGGAATGTACTATGTCGGCGCAAAATCCATCATGGAACTCTGGCAAAATGCTGAGTTGACGCAGATTACCAGCGCCTCACTCCAAGAGAGTCACCCTCATGATATTCTAATAACTGGAAGTGATATTTAGCTTTACAATCTCACCTTACGTCCTTATTGTTCGAACGGTGTGGTTTTGAAGTGAGAACTACATGCAATGTGGTGTAGTGTGTCAGACTTCTCAATGCCTTTCGAAGAATAATGGAGTTGGTCGAAGAATAAAGCTTTATTATTTTATTTAAATGCGCAAGGTAAAGTATTAAATATGAAAACCACCCGTGTTACGGGTGGTTTCTCGCTACCCTCACGCCGGGCTACG
>JBAXQZ010000088.1:0-4608 GCA_037131475.1 bacterium
GTGAATTGTGAATAATGCTTCCCTGCCTACCGGCAGGCAGGTCCACCCGCACGAACACGGAGTCGAAGAATAATATTTGGTTTTATCATATCTGTATTATCTGTAATCTGTCATTAAAAACGGAGTCGAAGAATAATATTGGTTTATCACATCTGTATATCCGTAAATCTGTATTATTCGTTATCTGTCGTTTAATTTGTATTCTTCATTATTTTGCTTTGATAAGAAAAATATGATATATTTTTGATATGATTAATACACGTTTTGCCCCTAGCCCGACAGGGGAACCACACATCGGGAATTTTAGAACTGCGCTTTTTGAATATCTGGCCGCCAAACATGAGGGAGGCAATTTTTACCTGAGAATTGAGGATACTGATCGCACTCGTTATGTAGAAGGTTCAGTTGAAAAAATAATTGCAGGCCTGAAATGGCTAGGATTGGCTCCAGATAATATCAACAAGATAATGTATCAATCTGCGAGACTTGATATCTATAAGAAATTTGCGCTCCAACTTGTTGATGAGGGTAAGGCATATATTTGTACTTGCACCAAGGAGCAATTGGACGATGATCGCAAGCAGCAAGAGGCGAGTAAGAAGCCTACTGGCTACATGGGGCATTGTCGTGAAAAAGGCATTAAGATTGAAGATGTCGAAGAGGGTAAATATGTAATTCGCATGAAAATGCCTAGAGAAGGCAAGATCGTTTTTGATGATATGGTCCGTGGGCGAGTCGAGTTTGATCTCTCACTTTCTGACGATCAGATAATCTTAAAATCAGATGGATTTCCGACCTATCACTTGGCCGCAGTTGTCGATGATCATGAGATGAAAACAACATATGCCATACGTGGCGAGGAGTGGCTGTCATCCACACCAAAGCATTTAATTTTATACCAAATGTTTGGTTGGGATGCGCCAAAATTTGCTCATTTATCGATGATATTGGCACCAGACAAGGCAAAGCTCTCGAAGCGTCATGGGGCAACAGGATTGACGGAGTACAAGGCGCTTGGATATTTGCCAGAAGCAATTGTCAATTTTTTGGCACTTTTGGGCTGGAATCCAGGGGATGAACGTGAATTTTTCACACTTCTCGAATTGGAAAAAGAATTTACACTTGATCATGTCAACAAGGCTCCAGCAGTATTTAATATGGATAAATTAAATAGTATCAATCAATACTATCTGTCTCGATTGATTCAAGATTCGAAACCAAGAATCTGCCAGCTATTGAGTGAATTTGATCTGGATAATATTAGTGATGGCGAATTGGATTTGTTGGGTCGTGGAGGATATAAGACTCTGCGAGAGATGGCTGATGCAATATTGGAATTGCGAAAGGAGCCTGAGTACGAGGCCAAAATTTTGGTTTTCAAAAAGTCAGATATTGAGAGGACAAAGTTGGCGCTCGAAAAGGCAATTGAGATATTGACCGAAAATGATGAATGGAATAGTACCCAGTTGCAAGAAAAGCTAAGTATGGTAGTGAGCCAAAATAATCTTACAAATGGTGATGTTTTTTGGGCTGTACGCGTGGCACTCTCAGGAAAAGAGAGATCGCCTTCGCCAGTTGAATTAATGCTCGCATTGGGGCAAATAGAGTCAAACAAGAGGTTAAATATTGCGCTGGAGAAGCTTGCTACTATAGAGGATAATTTGGTGAGTAGTTAGTGGTGAACTAAAAATACTAATTTTCGGAGGGGAAGATGAATATAACTGAAAGCAGAAAAATCAAGTTAGTCTTGGTGATTGCCGACTCCGATCTCGGAGGCGGGCCAAAGCATGTCTTGGGGATATTGAAAAACATCAACAAGAAGAAATACGAGTGTTTCTTGATCTGCCCTAATGGAAGTCTGGCGAGTTTCGCTAGAGAAATCAAGGGCGTGACAGTGCTAATCAACAAATTTGGATCCAAATTTGACTTAATATCAGCTTGGGCTATTTATGATAATTTACATAAGATTCAATCGCTTGGGCATCCATTTAGCCCAATGATTGTTCATTTTCATGGAGCTAGAGCTGGATTTCTTGGGCGAATTTTCCTACCCAAACACATAACTACGATTTATACTGAGCATAGTCTGGATAAAAACTTTCATCTCAAGAACAAATTTAATGAATATATTCAGAAAAAGATCTTGGCGCGACAAAATCGCAAGACAAATCTGATTATCGCTGTCTCAAGCTCAGTCAAGGAGTATCTGCTTGGCGCTAAATTGTCACCAGCCGAGCGAACAATTGTCCTGTCAAACGGTATTGAGCTAGACAATTTTGGTCTCAATGTGCCTGCGAGGAAAATCAAAGTGGGTAATCATCACCCCGTGATTGGTTCGATTGGCAATCTCAATCCTCAGAAGGGATATGAATATTTGGTCAAAGCGATGCCGGAGGTGCTCAAAGCTTTTCCTCTTGCCACATTGGAGATTGTTGGAGAGGGATTGGAGCGTCGTAAATTGGAGAAAATGGTAGTTTCATTGAAGCTAGGTCACCACGTGTCTTTTCTGGGAAAGAGAATCAATATCAACAAGCATTTGCTTGATTTTGATGTTTTTGTCTTGCCCTCTGTCTCTGAAACATTTGGGCTTGTACTGCTTGAAGCAATGAAAGCTGGCGTGCCAATCGTGGCGACTGCTGTTGGGGGTATCACGGACGTAGTCGAGGAGGGGAAAAGTGGCTTATTGATCGAGCCTCGTAACCCAAAGCAACTCTCCAAAAATATTATTACAATTTTGAAAAATCCAGTGCTAGCAGCGAAGCTCAAGCGCGGAGGTCTCGAGCGTGTGAAGCGCTATGATTGGTCAGAGATAATCAAAAATCTAGAAAAAATATATCACGATCTCGCAATAAGTGGTGAATAGTTAGTAAGAACAATTTAAAATTTAAAATTTAAAATTTAAAAACTTTGGATTTGTTCTTATTATTCTTCGACTCCGGTTTAATGACAGATAACAGATAATACAGATATACAGATAGAGCCGCACTGATACGATTAAATTTAATATTATTCTTCGACTCCTTGGGGCTTGAGGGTGAGAAGTCTGACAATGAAAATCAGTTCTCTTCCTGCAAGAACACAGGGTCGAACAATAAATTATATTTATTCCGTCAATTACTATCTGTACAATTATCTGTTATCTGGGAGATCTGTATTCAGTATGTCCTTCTTTTCGTAAATTTAGTATTTTTCGTATTTTTCGTATTTTTCGTATTTCGTATTAATTCCTTACCTGCCAAATTCCTTGTGGATAAAATCGTTATTTAGTCTCATCTTGACGGATGGCGTTGTTGGTGGTAAAACATATACAACCATATTCGCACAAAAGGAGAAATTGACCATGGTTATGACATTGGGCGCGAGCTCTACGGCACTCGTTGCAGCACTGCCTGCACTGGACCTCTCGACGGATCCCCAGTTTGTCGAGGAAGTGAAACGTCTTGCGACTGAAGCAAGAAACGCTAAAAAAGATGATCCTACTACATGCGCGAGGATCGAAGAACTTTTAATCAATCGTTTTGCGGAAAAGATTGAAGGTTTAGGTCTGCATGATGAAATCATTTCTGATTGCATTTGGACAACGAGAAGAGGTATTGATAGCTTTTTGCGAGGGACTCTGCCTGCAAATAAGTTATGCTCTTACATTGTGAAAGCAGTGAACTTCAAAATTGGTCTGAAGCTATCTGACGAGGATTTCCAATCGGAGATTGTGGAGCTAATCCCTGTCGATCAGCTTTCATTCCAGGGTCATGAGCAAACAGTAGCCAGAATGATGCTCCATGAGCCATGTGAGTGCAACGAGCAAGAACAAAGTGAACTTGGTGGCATTTTCGATTCTACCGAAAATAGAATTTTGAACCACGCAATCATCTTCGAAGCTATTGGCAAGCTGGACAAAAGAATAATTGATATCTGGTTATTCTGTGACGAAAATTCAGTTGAGCTGACTGCGCAAAAGTACAGTTTGTCACAGTTAGAAGTCAGAACAATCATTGCATCTGGCAGAAAACAAATCCGTGATCACGTTAAAAAAGCGTTGGCCGATTAGGTCACACGCACCAGAACTGAAAAGGTTTCCTCCAGGATGAGGAAGCCTTTTTACTGCAAATAATTCATTTTTAAATATCGAGGAAAATATGAATGCAAAAATAGAAAAACTGAGAGAAATATTGATAGCGTCACATTCGATCGGTGATTACAAAAAATATGCATTGGTTATTATTGGTGCTGCCAATCAGCATGATGTGCTGGATGATGCTCATTCGCATCAGACCGAGGCTAGCCTTATCTTGGATCCCTTGGTGCGATATGATTTTGAGTATGATGACAAATTGGCGCAAATTTTGGAATTGGCTAGCTTACTTGATGTGCCAGCGCCACATGATGGAGGGCTAGATAGAGAAAAGGCTTGGCAACAAATTGTCGAAATCGTAGATAGTCTTTAGATGCTTCATCAATTAGTGTGGTAAATCTGCGACTAGTTAAACACGAAAAAGTCTTACAACAAGTTATTGACATATAAATGTTGCTTTTGGCCCTCATCCCTCCCATAACAGGCTGTCTAAAAACAATTCTCACCAACATCAGGAAATAGTGATCCTCTTTTTA
>JBAXQZ010000089.1:0-4562 GCA_037131475.1 bacterium
GGCTAAAAAGTGAGAACAGGAGAGAAAATTATACTGGAATTGGCGACAGGCCCATGAGAGCACAAGTACATTAAAGGTTCTTCAATCGTCCTCACTTCACAGACTCTTCAAGACCAAAGAGACTGTTCATTCGTCCTCATTTCGTTATTGCTCGCTCAGCGACTTGATCGGCATTTCGGCTTCATCTCATACCGCCCAAGTCGCTGGCTCGCTGAATTTAAAAGATGTTTCTCGAATATTGTTTTTTTTCAATTCTTAAGCCTTTTCTTCGTATTTTTTACAAATATCGGCATGCTATCAAATATTTCATGCACCATTTTTTGTAAAACTGTCTCACATTCAGCCGCATCAGAAGTCGGGAGCTGAAATATGAAAAAACAAATAGTGTAGTGCTGAATAAATTATAAATAAATAATATGTAAATAATATTTTTGTTTTTATTGAAAGATGTTAACATATAAATATAAACAAAATCATTATGAATTGAGTAAATATTTATATGGAGGCTATGTGAAAAAGAAATCAAATGCAGTCGGCGGATATAGGCTGGTTCAGAAATGTAACTATGTCCTCTATGGAATAATCATAATCGCAATAATTGGCATGTCGATAATCAACTCGGCGAGTTTCTTCGTGACATTTGTTGGCCTCACGATGCCGCTAGTAGCTGGTATGGCAACTGTCTCAATTTTACGCCTAATATTTAAACATGATAAAATTACTTTTTTGGATGGTTTTTTGTTTTTGCTCGGAATAATTATCATAAATTTCTCGTATCTTATTTCTCAACTTATTAGAGATATCTTTAAATAGTAATTGGCAAAATGAAATCTTTCTTAAACAGGTCAAAAACTATCAAACTTACCTGAGGGTCAGTGGTCCAAGCAAGATCTATTATTATTTGACTTCTGTTCTATACCTCCTGCTGTTGGAAGTGACATATTGTCCAGTGTGAAGTAATTCAAAAAGCAGAACATATGTTAAAGCCCTTCCTCTCGAGAGAGGAAGGGCTTTTTTGTTCTTAGCCAGCGCCAGGAGGCGGTAGATTACCGTCTATCTGGACGTCGAGGGCCAGGTCAAGAATTTTCTGCTCATTGGTGAGCAGATTGGTCACGGTTACGCTTACCGTAGCCGTACCTGGAGCTGCTGCGGTGAATCCGCCGGATATGATCGTGAGCGGGTTCAGTTCGCCAGGGCTGTCCAGCGTGACCTTGTACTTCGTCCATCCTGGAACCCAGGCTTTCACCTGATAGTCGCCCATGGCAACGTGATATACCTTCTGATCATCGGCAGTGACGGCGTTGCCATCCTTATCGATGATTTCGGCATAGACCTTGCCGGACTGGACTCCGCGGGTGATGCTGGTCTCAATGACCACATACTCGGGCGACATCCATTTTTGCTCGTATTTGGCGAGCAGTTTGCCGATCTGATTGGCAGTTTCAGAGGCAATGTCTGTCGATGCATACATCGAATTGGCTATTGGTAGCGAGAAGTTTTCTTTAATTTCAGCACTGCCTGGATACTTTACGCAGAACGTGCCTGTGGAAGTGCCAGCTATAATAATCCCTGTCTGGCGGGACAATACCCAGCCACTCAGGGCATAAATCAAGTCCCCCTCAGACATTGCAAACCATCCTTGACCAACTAACTGCCAGTTGTGCGAGGTGGTATCTTCGACTACATCATTTTTCTGTTCACCATCGACTTTGCATTTGATGGTGACAGGGTATGTCTTCGCGACTGCTGCAGTCTCAATCTTGATGCCAGTATAGGTGTCTCTCGTCATTGTTCCAACTTTGATGTCTGTCGGAATTGCTAACTTAGAAGCACCCGCAGCACCACCATTGCCCATACTGCTCATAGAGGCTAATACCACAGGAGTGGCATTGTCCCCATTGAGGTTGTAAGCATGCCCGAAGGCATAGATCGTGCTACCACTAATGTACGAAATCGTACCAATAGCACCGATTGTGGCTACACCGTTCATCTCACAGACGGCAATTGACATACCCGCGATGATCTTCAGACCAGCAGCACTGCGTGACCCTGATAATTTAAGGACTTGCTGTCGGCTCTTGATCGAGTCGAACTTGACGAGTCCCAGGGGCCTGAACCGCGGATTGCTTAGCGATCGTGACTTTACAGAGATATCTCCGGAAAGCGCGATCTCGTCTCTAATAGATCTTGCCCCGAAAGTGAGGTTGTCTCCAGCGGCTAGTCCGTAGCACAGAGCAGCAATTGTTTTGCCGTTATGTAGGACTGGTGAACCACTGTCTCCTTCTCCAACAACCGGGGTGACATCTCGACCATCGATAATGACGGTTTTCATCTTGCAGACAGCGATGTGTTCGCCGAAAGTGTTGTCGACATTCTGAAGTACCGCTTCATATTCACGTACTTCGAATTGGTTTCGATTCAGGCGAACCTGAACGATCGTACCGGGTGCGAGTGCCATAACAGCATCCCATTCCTCGATATCGGTGACATTTTCGGTGACTACTCGCCCACCGTCTGGTACGGGTGACACAAGACCAATGGAACTATTTCCACCGCTACAGCCCGTAATAACGGCTGCTAGCAAGAGCGCCAACATTATGGCGCAAAGTGTCAGGGATCGCGCAAGAGATCGCATCAGACTCTCCTCTATCTCCGGGATTTCGTCCACAGAGCGAAACTATCAAACAGACTATCTGTTTGATCTCTTATATAATAACATTTTATTGACTTGATGTCAACATTTGTGTCGAATTTTCGGTTTTAATAATGAGAACATAAAAGGAATATTTTTCTTCCCGCCAGTCTTCTATTTATAGATCAAAACAATGACTGCTAAATCAGCCAGTGAATGGAAAATCACTGCTGGCCAGAGAGATTTCGTTTGTTTGGTTACGTAACCTGTAGTAATGGCAAATATAAAAACAAATATGATCGCACTCAAATATTCATATAATGATCCGGTTGGGAAATAACCCTTGTTTTGTGCAAACCATACCGGGACATGAATCAAAACGAATAATACTGATTGCCATAAGTTTGCTTTGCTAAAGCTCATTAACTCACTAAATTTGCGCAATATGTAGCCACGAAAAACAATCTCTTCTGCTATACCGACAAGTAGAAAACCATTCAACCAATCCTCTAAGTTGGTGCTGATTTTAAAGGATGGACCATTGAAAAAAATTGCACCGACGACATAGGCCAACCCCAAGACTACACTCCAGGATGCCGCCTTTTTTGGAAATGTGTCCAGCTTAAGAAAATTAATTGGACTTTTCTTTTCAATGAGATAAATGAACGCAGATGGCAATATTATCCATACGAGAGTTTTGAGAAGTGCCTCAGAAATTAGCTCATATTTGGGAACAAACCTAGAAATTACCAGCTCTCGAATAGTCCAAAGTGCAAAAAATATTACAATGAAATACCAAACTTGCTTATTTTTTATCGACTGATTAATTTTTACTCTGTCCATCCGTCCCTTATTTTAACATCCCGTTGATAGCATCGATTACCACCTGTGATTGATCTTGCTGAATGAAGTGACTACTATTGTCTACCATGATATATTTTGAATTGTTGGACAATCTCTTCGCTAAATCTGGGTGCCAATTCTTAACTTGTTCACCATAAGCAGTGACACCTTGTTCTCCTGATAGGCTGGCCGAGAAAATAACAACTGGAAGATTTCCGAAACCGCTAGATCGTTCTATTTCGGTTATGTTATCAAAGGCCTTGTACATGTCGCCATATTTATTTTTATCTTTGTACAATACTGAACTAAAAGCAATTTGTGTATTTGCAATATCCTTGTCAATATTCGCAATACTCGGGTTGATATGCATAACTATTCTGGCGACTCCTATGCGAAACAATAATTCGATTATATTTGATTGCGCACTTACAATTAGAGGCGTTTCTTCGTTCATAAATGGTGCCATTTGTTCAACAGATGGATCAATTTGAATTAAACCTCTCACTTGGTCAATATTCCTTTTGGTAAAAAGTCGAGTGTAGAAACCGCCTACCGAGTGTCCGACCATTATATATGGACCACCAACATTATCGTTTTTAAGTAAAGTTTCAAATTCAGTAACAACATCATCGTTTGTCCTCTCGTCTTTTGTTCCATCGCTAAAACCAATTCCTGATCGGTCATAAGAGCAGACTTTTGTATATTTAGAAATTTCTGGCTGAACTCTGTGCCAGGTGGTGTAGTTCATTCCGCCGCCTGCCTCAAGAATAACTGTTGGACTACCATTCTTATTTTCGCCCGTACAGTATATGTGCATCTTGTGATCGCCAACTTGAATCATCTTGCCAGGAGCTTTCAAAGTCTTGGCGTCAATATATTCAGAGACCTGCTCATAGACAAAACCAAGAACATTCAAGGCCAAGAGAACGATGAGTATCCATTTAAGTGCATTGAAAAACTTCTTTGGTTTTTTAGAATGAGATTTTTTGTTTTGCATAACTTTATTTTATCACGATCATATCTTTTTGAGAACATAATAAGGAATATTTTTCTTCCCACCAGTCTTCTCAGTGTATAAAAAAATAGG
>JBAXQZ010000090.1:0-4434 GCA_037131475.1 bacterium
GATATACAGATATACAGATCTAATAAGCTAGATATTATTCTTCGACTCCGTGTGCGTGCGGGTGGAGAAGCATCATCATTCATCATTCATCATTCACTATTCACACCATTAGTTCCCTGGCTGACGGCAGGCAGATCTACCTGCGAGTACACAGAGTCGAACAATAAGTGCGTGAGATATTTATTGAGGTACTTACAAATTATTATTATTTTGTGATATTATATGCGTAATTAGTTATTTAATATAATAATATCAACATATGAAAATACATATTGGGACGAAGAGTCCGGTGAAAATTCAGGCTATCGTTGATCTGTCAAAAGAATATCCAATGCTTGATGGTGCTGAATTTGAGAGTTTCAAGACTGATTCTGGTGTTTCTGATCAACCGATGACACTCGAGGAGACTATCAGGGGCGCCAAGAATCGAGCGAAAAATGTTTTTGAAGGTTCCGTATATAGCTTTGGGATTGAATCAGGGCTTATGGCGATTCCTGAGTCCAAGACAGGGTACATGAATGCCACGGTTTGCGCTATTTATGATGGCAAAGAATACCATCTAGGATTTGCCTCTCTCTTTGAATATCCCAGAGCGGTCACGAAATTTGCAGTCGATGACGGTATGGAGATGAGCTTTGGTTTCAAAGCTGCCGGACTCACTACTTCGGAGAAAATTGGCTACGCCGAAGGTGGAATTGGTTTTTTAACCAAGGGACGACTTCATAGCGTCGAGTATTTCAAGCAAGCTGTGATGACGGCGATGATTCATCTTGAGAACAGGGAGTTATTTCTATGATCAAATTTATTCTTCATGGCGGAAAATCTAGAATCGATTGTGAAAATAATCGCTTGTTTTATCAAGCGATGTTTGATTTTGATAGCGATGAAATCAATCTTTTGGTTGTTTCTTTTGCCAAGCCAGAGGGCCAGCGAGACTTTACAGAGGAACTGAACAAAATAATCAAGCTCAATCCAAACAAAAAGATAAATTTTGAACAAGCAACTGAGATAGAATTTATCGAGCAGATTAAAAAAGCCGACTCCATCTATCTTCGTGGCGGAGACACTGACTCGCTCAAACAAGTATTGTCACAATTTAGCAATTTCAAATATCTTCTCGATGGGAAAATCATCGCTGGCTCATCGGCGGGATTTATCGCCCTGTCGAAGTATTATTACGATCAGGATTATGATGCTATTATCGATGGGCTAAATATACTCCCCATCAAAACTATCAGCCATTTTGGTTTGCCAAATCAATACAATCTGGATTGCGTGAAGGAGCTAGAAGATTTGGACGCATATAAGGCAGAGGAGGGATTGGAGACAATAGCTCTCAAGGAGACTGAGTTTGTTATCAAGAAGGTCAAGAAATTCCATGATGTTGCTTTGATCGTTTTTTACAATAACGACGGCCAAATTCTATTGCAAGACAGAAGCCAAAATAGCAAGATTGGTGAGAAATGGGGCTTTTTTGGAGGCCATATTGAAGATGGCGAGACGATTGAGCAGGCAGTGATCAGAGAAACCCGCGAGGAATTGGGCATCAATATTGATGATCATATATTTATCGGCAATCGCGACACGATGAACGATGGTATAGTCATCAATCATTCCATCTTTGTGTCCCCTCTTGCTGACAAGGCAAAGGAGTTCAATCTTCAAGAAGGACGTGGATACAAACTTTTTTCGGTCAACGAAGCGAGATCACTCCCGATGGTGCCTGGGGACGAAAAGGTATTGGATTTGGTAGAACAATATTTATTGAATAAATAATATTTTACAAGGATTTTATGAAAAAAATTGTTACGCTGGGGATTAATCTCAACGACGAGTATCGAAAGAGACTAGAGGCGATTGGAACACTCGAAGTTTTTGATAGCGTTGAAAGTGAAGATGATTTTTTGACCAAGACCAAGGGTGCCGATGTTATCTATAGTGATGGCGATTATTTGCTTGATAGCTTACCAAAACTAAAAAACGTTTTTGTAACATATTCATATATTGAGCTAGGCGTTTTTGACTCGGGAAAATTAGCCTCAAATGGCGTCTACGTTGCCAATGCTCAGGGTGGCAATCGTGATTCTATCGTCGAGTGGGTGATGTATATGACTTTGTCGCTATTTCGAAACTTTGGCAAGATGGTGCGAGCAAAAAGTAGCTTCCTCTTTGAGCTAAATGAGAGTTTGAGTGGAAAAAAAGTTTTGATAGTTGGTCATGGAAGCATCGGCAGTCAGATTGGTGTCTTGTGTGAAAGTTTTGGGATGCTAGTAACATTCTTCGATAGAGGCGATGACTTGGCTAAAAGCTCAAATGATGTTGACTTGGTGATCAATGCGCTAAATTGCAATACAAGCAGTCAAAATTTACTGGACGAATCATTCTTTATGAATCTCAAAAAAGGCTGCTACTATATCACATTTGCCCGGCCATATACCTACGACCTCGATGGCTTGATAAAATCAATTGAGACAGATATAGCCGCTGGTGCTGCTATCGATTGTGATCCCGAATCCTTTGGCGATACGACAAATGAATTTTACCAAAAAGCCTTGAGCAATGAGAAGATATTGGTCACGCCACACATTGCCTTCTCGACCAAACAAGCAAGCGCAAAGGGCCGAGAAATAGCAATCGAAAACATCGAGGCTTTCCTAGCAGGTAAGCCAAAAAATATTCTAAAAAAGAGGTAAGAAATGCAAGACGAATATCAAAAAATTATTGACTATATGTTGAGCTCTGGCAAAAGGATCAAGGAGAAGGCTGGGCAGATTGCCGATATTGGTATCAAGAAAAAATATTTAACCGAGGAGGATATTGCTATTGAGCGAGGTTTCTCCGATCTTATTGGCACATTTCAGGGCGATCACATCGTTTTTGCCGAAGAG
Organism: bacterium; assembly: GCA_037131475.1. Lineage (GTDB taxonomy): Bacteria > Patescibacteriota > UBA1384 > XYA2-FULL-43-10 > 1-14-0-10-43-13 > JBAXQZ01. The sequence continues at coordinate 2,889 of JBAXQZ010000090.1, forward strand.
GAAAACTTTGATTTCCAGGAAGGTGAAAACATATGGGTCATCGACCCTATTAGCTCGACTCCAAGTTTTATTGGAGGGCTACCTCACTATGCGATAGTATGTTCTCATTTATTTCGGGGTGAAGTTTTCTTCGCCGCTGTATATGATCCTTCGGTAGATGAATTATTTACTGCATATAAAGGCAAAGGCGCATTTCTGAACGAAAAAAAATTAGATCTTAAATATAGTGAGTCAAACGGAATTATCTTAAGTCTCTCAACAGAATGCAAAGATCAAAAGCTTATCGAAAATGTTTGGTCAAAATCTCTTGAATTCAAACCCTACCGATACAAGAGCTCATTTGGAATTAATTATTGCTGGGTAGCAGCTGGACGATTTAACGGCTTCATTGCACTTGTAAAAGATAACTTCCCCACTTATGCGGGTAAATTGATGATTGAGGAAGCTGGTGGTGTTTTTACAAATGAACGACGGGAGAGCAATATCAAGGAATCTGATCGGATTTTCGTTGGAGGCTCCAAAGAAATTTATGATAAGCTGGTTGATAGTGTACAACGGCTAATACAATAGAAGCCCGAATCAAGATTGATTCAGGCTCCTGTGATAGATACTATTGCGAACGAACTATTCGCAATAATTTCGTGGTAGCAACATGGCTGCTTCAGTATCCAATATCCACGTCACGTTCTCGCGCAGACGTAGCAAGGTTGCTGGGCACTCCATTGAGATTTCTGCCGTCAATGCTTCTTTGACTGAGCGGGCCTTTTTAAATCCCGTAGCTATTACCAATATCTCCGAGGTATTCAATATTGTCGGCATACCTACGGTGATTGCTGTCGTGGCAACATAATCATTTGCCGCAAGAGTCTGTGGCAATAGTCGCGCCACATGGACTCCTATGCTTGGGTCTGTCCCTCTCTCATTGAGGCCGAGGTGGACATTGCCTTCTGGGCCGATACCCAATAGACCAAAATCGATTGGCCCAAGTCTTTGTATCAAGCTCTCGTATCGACGACATTCCTCTTGGATCAAGAACGCGTTTCCATTTGGAAAATGCAACTGAGACTCATCCATCCCAAATGGCTTGGATATATACTCCCTTGCATAATGAGCATAGCTCAAGGTTTCATCAGACAAATCGATATACTCGTCTTGCATGATTGCAGTGAGTCCTCTGACATTCAGCTCATATTTCTCGATCAATCCTGCCATATGTTGATAAACAGGTATGGGAGACTTGCCCGAAGATAGCAGCATTGTCAATCTGGGATTGGCTTCAATCTTTTTGAACCAATATGACGCAGCGTATTCCCCCACTTCCTCGGGGTTGCCAAAAATTTTGATATTTGGCATTTTATCTACCTGGGGAAAGCTATTCCTCAGATAATTTGTAGACATATTCACTTCACACCCCCCTTAAATTCGCGCGATCAATGGCGCTAATATTTTATATCACTTTTCACTCAATTTAGCAACATGGCATGATTCCGAGCACTAGTGTCCAATTAAAATTTTGAAAAATATTTAAAAATACAAAAAACCTCTG
>JBAXQZ010000091.1:0-4351 GCA_037131475.1 bacterium
TAAAAGCAGGACACTAAATGAGAAACTCAGGTACTATATAGAGAATAATTTGAGGATGTTTTTTTATATTGAATTAATTTTAAAATAAAAAAACCGCTTGGTTGGAGCGGTTTTTTAGAAAATATTAGATCTTTATTTTAATTTGCGACGAATGAAAGCTGGAACTTCTAGCTCATCCTCATCATCCTCTTCTTCATTGATGGATGGTTGTGGGAGTCGGTTCTCGTTTCTTGGCGGTTCATACATGCTGCGATTGTGCATCTCTTGGCGTCGGAGGATTTGAGATGAGGGTATATCTTTGCTAGGTGTTTCGACTGGCTGAAAAGCTTTTTTCTGGAATGTGCGTTGCTCAGATTCAAATCCAGTGGCGATGACGGTGATTTTCACTTCGCCTTGCATGGCTTCGTCGATAATAGCACCAAAAATAATATTGGCATCAGGGTCAGCAGCTTCTGTGATTGCTTTGGCTGCCTCATCGATCTCGTACATACCGAGATCTGGTCCACCAGTAATGTTAAATAATATTCCTTTGGCGCCATCAATTGAAAGCTCAAGAAGTGGCGAATCTATGGCAGCTCTAGCGGCTTCGATTGCTCGATTGTCGCCACTACCATGACCGATGCCCATTAGAGCGCTACCCGCGTCTGACATAATCGCTTTTACATCAGCGAAATCAACGTTGATAATACCGTGATAGATGATTAAATCGGCAATACCTTGGACACCTTGTCGAAGAACATCATCTACAACACCAAATGCATCAAATAATGAAGTTTTCTTGTCTATGACTTGGAGTAAACGATCGTTGGGGATGGTGATAAGTGTGTCAACCTTTTCTTTCATTTCGGCAATGCCAAGCTCTGCCAATTTCATACGACGATGGCCTTCGAATGAAAAAGGTTTGGTGACTACGCCGACAGTGAGTGCGCCGAGCTCTTTCGCAATATCAGCAACAAAAGGGGCCGCTCCAGTACCGGTACCGCCGCCCATGCCGCAGGTGACAAAAACCATATCGGAACCCTTGAGAGCTTCATAAACTTCTTCTTTGTTTTCTTCGATAGATTTCCGTCCAACTTCTGGATCGGCGCCAGCGCCAAGTCCACGAGTGGTTTCCTTGCCTATCTGGATTTTGATTGGTGCTTCATTGAAGGCTAGTGCCTGTGAATCAGTGTTGATAGCAATAAACTCTATACCACGTAGTTTAGAGTTGATCATTCGAGTAACTGCACTGCCGCCTGAGCCGCCAACGCCAATCACTTTAATATTTGCAAAATTTGCTAATTCCGAGCCTTTTTTTTCTGTCATCATATTCCCTTGTATGTGAATTATTTATTTATGGCAAAAAGTTTTTAAAAATAGATTTAACTTTAGATACCATACCGTTTAGTCCTGGTACGTCAAAATTAAAGGACCCTCCTCCTCCATTTGATTGATCTTTGCCCCACAGCATCAGACCCATGCTGGTAGCATATACTGGATCATCGAGCTTGTCAATAAGTCCCGAAAATTCAATTTGCGGGTAACCAATTTGAGCAGGAAGGTGCATAGTATTTTTTGCCAATTCGACGAGGCCGTCAATCTTTGCTCCTCCTCCGGTGAAAACAATTCCTGACGGCAGTGTGCCGTCACGGTCAATATTCGATAAATTATCCCTGACCATCAAGAGTATTTCGTTGAGACGTGCTTCAATAATTTCGGAGACGTATTTGAGACTGACTCTTTCTGTTTCGTTTTTGTCCAATTTGGAAAGATCAATCTGTTCTTCACTACCAATCTTGTCTGGAATCGCGTAGCCGTATTTTATCTTGATCAATTCTGCAATTTCAAGTCTAGTACGAAGACCAATAGCAATATCATTTGTGATGTGTGCAGAGCCAATAGGTATAACGCCACATTTGACTAGATTGCTCTCCTCATAAACAACATATGAGCTGGTATTTGCGCCGATATCAATAAGAATTACGCCTATCTCCATCTGTTTTTTTGAAAGCAAGACTTTGGCGGTGGCCAGCGGAGAAAAAACAGGATCATTTGGTTCAATACCAGCTTGTGTGATAGCCCGTTCCAGACTACGGATGGCATTAACGGAGGCGCTGATCATGCTTGTATTGGTTTCTAGTCGGACACCCGACATGCCAATAGGATTTTTGACAATCTCGGTGCCGTCGATGGTAAAATTAAGTGGAATAACATGGATTAGAGATCGGTTTGGCTTATTGGAGATAGCTTTTGCTGCATCGAGGACGCGGCTAACATCAGGCTCTGTGATCATGCCATCTGGTCGAGTGATCGCAATAACGCCCTTTGAGATCTCAGACTCAATGTTGGGTCCAGAGATGCCCACAGTCGCATTATTGATAGTGTGCCCCGACATTCTCTCTGCCTCAACGAGAGCAGCGGTAATGGCTGACACGGTTTCATCGATATCTTCAATAACACCACGCCTAATACCTTGATTGACACTCTCGCCAACGCCGATGATATCTATGGTGTTGTTGTCCTCTATCTTGCCAATACAAACGACAACCTTGGTGCTGCCAATATCGATTCCTACTGAAATATTTTGTTGAGCCACTTTCCCTCCGGCTAGGTAAAATTAATCTATATACATTTTAATACAAATAAGACCGAATTTGCAACCTTTATTTTAATAATTCTCGAATATGAGGCAAAAACACAAGGAGGGCAACGACGAAAGCAATGATTGCACTAATCAAAACTGCACCAGCCATAGCGTCTTTGACCCCGCGAATAACAATGTGCTTGCCAGGATAGCAAACGTCAAATACCTTTTCGATAGCAGTATTGATAATCTCAATGGCAAAGACCAATATTACAGCCATGAATAGGATGGCCGCTTCCAAGCGACTTACTTCGAGGATATAAGCAAGTACGCCTACAATAATTGCTGCCACAGCGTGTACACGTGCGTTTTGTTCTGATTTGAGCAAGAAGACGACGCCGCGAATGGCATAATTGAAGCTTTTGAATAATTTCTTATAATTAAATGGTTCATAATTCATAATGTATTACCTCTTCGAAATTTAAATTCACAGTTAAAGTTGATTTTATAGTTGGCAATTGATTTTTTGGGCCGCCTCATCCCAGCTTTTCTCATCGGTCTCATGGTCGTAATTTAGGATATGGAGAACACCGTGCTTGATGACGTCGGTCAGATTCTCCCCCTTTTCTCTTACGGTATCGATATTTATAACAATACTGCCAAGAATTGAATAGTTTTTTGTGTTTATCGGCATTTGGGGAAAGGATAAAACATCCGTAGGTTTGTCAATTTGGCGGTTGGTAAGGTTTAATTGATGGATCTGACTGATATCGACAAATAATATTTCGACAATTTTTTTATCAATACCAAATACCTTGAGTGACTCTTGCACGATTGTTTTAATATCACCTATAGTTAGGCCAATATTGGGTGGAATTTTGTTGATGGTGATCTTATTCATTTTGGTGGGTATTGAATCCTTTGATGATATATAGCTTGGAGTGAGGAGATCAATGATTTTTTGATTTTAATCAAATCGTCACGAGAAAAATTACAGTTTTGAAATTGCAATTCGCTTTTTTTGTCTTCAATTGCACCTTCGACGATGGATCTGATGCTATCCCCTGAAAGTTGTGGCACGGCTCTAGTGGCAGCTTCAACGGTATCGGCAATCATAATTATGGCAGATTCCTTTGATTGAGGTGTTGGCCCGAGATATTTAAAATCAGTTTTTTTGATCTTGATTTTCTTTTCTTTGGCAAGTTCATAAAAATATAGCGCTTTGGTCGTACCATGATGCTGGGCGATGACGTCAATAATTTCCTCTGGCAGATCATATTCCTTGCCAATTCTAATGCCATTTTTGACATGAGTAATGATAGTCTCAGCATTTTTCTTGATGGAATCCTCATCCTCGTTGTGGGGAAGCTCATCGTTGGATTGGTTTTCTATAAAAAAACTTGGATTATCTAATTTCCCTATATCGTGATAATATGAGGCAATACGAACGAGAAATGAATCGGCGCCAATGCTTTTGGCAGCTTTTTGCGATAGGTTGGAGACATTAATGGAGTGATGATATGTGCCTGGCGCTTCGTAGGAGAGGCGTACGATTAGTGGATGTGATAGGCTATCATAGCGAAGTAAGCGGCGAATGGTCACAAAAGCGTCTTTGAATATGGGCGTAGAAACACGGATGCCCAAAGTGATGATAATGCCTGCGAGGATTGCAAAAAATAAATAAGTTCCAAAGACTGCCCAGAAGGACTCACCAAATAATTGGCCGATAAATTTTGCAGTCAGTAAAATAAGAAATATAAACGAACTAATGATTATGGACAAAGCGAT
>JBAXQZ010000092.1:0-4327 GCA_037131475.1 bacterium
GCTGCAATTGCTATCGGCGATATCTTGCCAATTTCTTTTGCCTCCATAGCCAAATACTGCCGCCATTGTTTCTCGTTTAAGATCGATCGCATGCCTTCGTATTTTTGAAAGTTAGAATGAATTACCATAGCTACATTATACCAAATCGTAGCATATGGTCAAGTTATTGAGGTAAAAGCCCTAACTATGAATCTGCAACTGCAGATGAACTTGTGCCACCTCTATCAGGTGGCACTTTTCGTTGCTAGGATAATTTAATTAAGTGGAAGTTTTTAATATCAAGCCCCAAAATTTGACTTATTCGGCGAAAAATGTTTTATTCTTTATATCCCATCGCATCAAACTTGTAAGGAGGTTTGTCATGGAGAAGAACTGCCCACGTTGCAGAAACGAAGTTGAATATGGTGACAATGGCATAGGCTATTGTAGTCACTGTGAAGAGCTTGTCTGCAACCGTACCCTACGCCAAGTGATCTTTCGTCCGGCATACAAAGAAGAACTAATTGCCACAGTCAAAGGTGCGCTCGCCTCCCAAGAAGGCACCGAGTCCTTTGCAACAGATGAGGAAGCCAAGCGACTCATCGCTCTGATGGAGAATTTCTTCAATGCCGTAAAGCATGCAAAGATTATCCTACCTGGAGAGAAAAATTATGAAAGGGGAAATCTATATGGAAATGCGGAGCTAATAGAGCTCAACAATGCGATCCATAAAAAATCACCCCGCGCCAAACGCAACCCCGATGACTGGTCCGTCAATACCTTCTATCCTAGCCACCTCAAGGTAACTTGCGAAGAAGTTGGTCGGCCAGCCCTACTGCTCAAGCCCTACGAGAGTCAATATTGGCAGCATTATGCACAATGCGATGATGGCTGGCAGATTACTGTGTATTTTGACACAGACAACCCCGGAGGAATCGTATTTGACTGGGAAAATATAATCACCCCCTCCTCGATCCTGAAACTAATCCAGGACGGAGTACCAGCTGAAAAGATCTTCTAATACTAAGAAGATCTATCCACGGACCACCAACTAAACGCCCTGAAGCGTTATAAGTTGGTGGTCCTTTTGCATTTTTGAAACAAATATAATCTTAATAAAATCAATTAATTTAAGCCAATAAAAATCAAGATGCCAGCGCGTAAACGCGCTGGCATCAGGTTAAGTATCTGAAATTAATCAGAATTTGGCAACATGAACTGGTACATGTGCTTACTATCATCCATTGTCGATGGATAATACTTGACGAGATCGCTTAGCTTGTTTCCTTCAAGAAGTAAACGGAAACGATGAATCTCTTCTGGAAGGAAGCCATGCAACTCAAGGTTACCCATGATTGCGCCCCAGGACAACGCATGATCAACCGACTTGTGATGGCATTGAATGCCAACGACTATGCTTGCCTCATGCACGATAGCGGCGATGGCATTGCACCACTTCTTCACTTCGCCAACGCCATATCGATCGATAATTTCGGCGGTGACAGCTGTTGCCCACACTACTGGTGGTGGGAAAATCTGATTTTGCAGATCTACGGTTTCTTCTTGCATTTTAACCCCTCCTTAATCGCTCGACAATGGCTCATGGTTGGCACCGTTTGGTGCCTCCAAAGAAATATAAATGGATCCGCCATGATCATCAAACCGTAATCGACAATCCTTGTGCGGACACCCCTTGCTTACAACGATGTAAGCTGTTCCACAATTGGACATAGGTGATAATACCGGTTCAGTCCCGAACGAAGCAAGAATCTCGGGTATTCGCGAAATAATTTCGCTTAACCCATATTGCGATTGTGGGTAGTATGCGTAATCGATCGTCATAAACCCACGTTCTGCATTGCGTTGTTCGGTCAGTGTCGAATGCTCTAAGTTGAGCAATTTTTCTAGTTTTTGGCGAAATCCTGCGAAAGTAAACATACTCCCTCCTTCTTGCAACTCTATCCGAGCCACACACCAGCATTTAATCATTATTTAATAATCTTGTAAATACCAATGAGAATTTTGAACTATTTGAATTGCAATATACATAATATATTGATAATAGCGGCCTCGATTTAAAACCAAACCAGATATTTCAATCTCATATTGCTGTCTGTCATCCCGTACTGTGAGCGTGAGATACGGGATCTTGTGCTGTAGTAATTAAAGATTTTTACCCCGATTGAGCTGTTTTCGGGGCCTGGTCTCAGGTGGCAGCCAGGAATGACAACGATAAAATTTTTGGATTTGAGTAAGATTATGACATTTGTTTCCAACAGATATTAATAAGATCACAATTAAGTGCAATAACCCTACACATTTGTGAATATATTTTTATCAGCGTAAAATTAAAAATATGAACATTATACTTCGACCGCTACAAGAAAATGATAATAAGCTATTCCATAGATGGTGGAACGATCAAGAAATATGTATGTTGACTTCTGCCACCTCTGAACTAATGCCTTTTGACGAAATTAATGAAATTATCATCAAGCATTTAATAAACCCCGACGGCACAGATTTTATTATCGAGGCTGACTCTCAACCGATCGGGCATATTTTGATCAAAAAAGACCAACGCAAAAAATATTATTCTGTCTATATCGCCATTGGCGAAAAAGATTATTGGGGCAAGGGCTATGGCACAAAAGCACTCATGCTAGCTTGTAATTGGTTTTGGCAAAAGTTTCCTCACGAAGAAATGTTGGAGCTAGAAGTCAATACTACCAATAGACGAGCATATCATTGCTATGAAAAGGTTGGATTCTGTAAAATCCGCCTCAAAAAGTACAAAGATTTCCCCGAAACTTATTTAATGAGGATAAATAGGGATTAAGAGCCGGATCTAATATGCAACAAGATCAAATTGATTTGCTAGTTTTTTTCAATCGCTGTATTTCTAGCAAATTATAATTAGATAATTACCCTCAAGTTCTCGCACAAATTTGCATTTTTTCTTGATTACCCGTTTTTAATATGTTAATCTGAAAAATGACTAAGCTAAATTAGGAGCATCAATGTCAAAACAAACTTATCAAACCCCAAGAGGCACCAAAGATATCCTTCCCGCCGATCAGCCATACTGGAAATTTGTTTTATCGACTGCCGAAAAAACTTTCGAGGGCATCGGCTTCAACCAGATTACTTTGCCCCACTTTGAAAATGCTGAAATTTACACCAGAGGCATTGGTGAGGAGACTGATATTGTCCAAAAAGAAATGTTCACTCTGGAGAAAAAAACCAGTGACGAGCCCCAATTCGTGCTTCGCCCAGAGGGCACAGCCGGCTTGGTTCGTTCCTTTATCCAAAATGGTATGTCGAGCTGGGCCCAACCAGTCAGACTCTATTACTCAGGCGCAATGTTTCGTCGTGAAAGACCACAAAAGGGTCGTTATCGCGAATTTTATCAGATTGGTGCAGAGATATTTGGTGACGAAACAGTCAAGGCAGATTACCTCATCATTATGGCTGCTTGGGAGCTGCTAAATCGCCTTGGCATCAAAAATCTAGTCGTCTATGCCAATTCCATCGGTTGCAGTAAATGTCGTCCGAAATATATCGCAAAACTCAAGAAATTTTACAAAGAAAAAAGTAATGAGATTTGTAATGACTGCAAGAATCGTCTAGAAAAAAATCCATTGCGACTCTTGGATTGCAAAGAGGACAAATGCAAAGCCATTGCCCTTCAAGCACCCAATATCCTTGACTCAATCTGTTCGGAGTGCAAGGATCATTTCCAGGAAACCTTGGAATATCTCGACTACTTCAATATTAAATATGATCTAGATCCATTGCTCGTCCGAGGACTGGATTATTATACCAATACTGTTTTTGAAATTGTCGAGAAAGATGATCGTGGCCGACAAAGCACACTGCTCGCTGGCGGACGATACAACAATCTTGTCGAGCTTTTAAACGGCCCGAGCACTCCCGCAGTCGGCTTTGCTCTTGGTGTTGAGAGAATCGTAAATTTACTCAAAGAACAAAATATTATCCCGCCCAAACCTCGTGGCGTTGAAATCTGCATCGTGCAGCTCGGAGAAAAGGCCAAAGAAGTTTCCAAGGAAATCTATGATGGACTTTCTAGCCAAGATGTAAATGTTTATTTCGTTCCCTCCAACGATAGCCTCCGCCAACAGATCAAAACCGCTTCAAAACTCGGCGCCAAATATGCCGCGATCATCGGCCAACAGGAAGCGCTCAAAGACGAAATTATCCTCCGAGATCTAGAAAATTCTTCACAAGAAATCTTCCCCACCAAAGTCCTCGTCAAAGAGATTCAGAAAAGACTATGAAAACCACCCGTGTTACGGGTGGTTTCTCGCTACCCTCACGCCGGGCTACG
>JBAXQZ010000093.1:0-4318 GCA_037131475.1 bacterium
CAATATACAAGCTCAAAGCATCCTTGATAGTAGCTCCATCATTTGATGGAGAGGAAAGTCCAGGCACCAAAGAGTGAAGCGCTCGTGAAAATGAGTGGGCCGCGAGGTTCAAGAACAGCGCAACAGAAAATACACCGCCGATTGTGCTCTGCACAAGGTAAGGTTGAAATCGCGCTCCGACACAAAAAACGGAGTTCCCATATCGCAAGATACGGGGAAGGTAAGAGCTCACGCGTTCGCATGGCGACATGCGTCTGTGGCAAGCCTAGCTTGGTGCAAGTGGGGCGGACCAATTTTATCAACTTCTACTCGAAGGGTAAATTTGGCCCTCATGCTTAGATAGATTACTATCCTCGACAGAACCTGGCTTATCGGATACTTTGAGCAAAAAAACACCCTCCAAGGTGTTTTTTTGATGTTTAAAGTCTTCTCAAACTCGATAAATTATGATATTATTTCAAAGCTGCCCAAATCCCTGAGCAGTAGGTTCCGAACAAAAGGAGAAAACAATTGAGTGAACAGACCTTAAACGACCTGATCAAGGTCACCCAAGGAAGCTTGAGAGAAAAATTCTTACTTCTCAACGAGGGAAAAGAGATTGTCAATATTTGTAAAGGAATTTATCAATTATTGCCAATCCAAGCTGGGGAAAGCGTCAAAATCATCCTGTCGTTTTATAAAAATGAGGAGTCATTGAGACCAGGGATCATAGTCTTCTCAGAGTGGCTGACCGATTTCGGGCAAACGGACGGATATGACCACGCGCTGGCCGGATTGATTGAAGCAGCGCTCAAATCTGAGGCTGACAAATTACCCAAAGCAGAGGAATCACTCGACGAAGTCGAGGAAGAGATTCCTACGTTCCAATTAACAGATGGCGATTAAAATTGTCATCATCTCCATTCCCGCCCAGCACATTCATTTGTGTCGGGCAAACCCTTCGACTTACACAAAAAAATATTTTAAAGTCCTTTAATTAATCTTTTGGCCCTAGACTTTCTCCATAAATATGTTATACTAAGAACACCAGCGTGAAGTGCGCTTTTTTTAAATTTTAAACACAAGAAAATATGAATGAAGAAGTAATTTTGAGATTTGACGATATCTGCTTTGAATACATCCATGACAAGCCAATTTTTGATGAGGCCAGCTTTAGCGTCCGTCGAGGCGCCAAGATCACGCTCATGGGACAAAACGGTGCTGGCAAAAGCTCCTTATTTGCGATGATCAAGGGCGAACTTGAGCCCAAATCTGGCCGAATCTCCATTGCCAAAGATATTACTATCGCCACCGCCAGACAGGTCATGGCGCGCGAAGATTTAGAGTTGACTGTGATAGAATATTTTGCCAAAGCCCTTACTATCAGATCCAATGACCTATCAAGCAAGATTCACAAGGTCATGAACGCTGTCAATCTAGATATTCCAACCGATCGATTGGTCGGCAAGCTTTCTGGCGGACAACAGGCTCGCTTGCTTCTAGCTTTTGCCCTGATCCAAGATTCTGACATACTGCTTCTAGACGAGCCTACCAACAACCTCGACCAAGCCGGCATTGACCACCTCATCATGTTCCTGATTACCTATACCAAGACAGTGATTGTCATCTCTCACGATGCTGATTTTCTCAATTGCTTCACCGAGGGTGTGATCTATCTCAATGTATTTACTCACAAGATAGAAAGCTACGTCGGCGATTATTACTCCGTTGTAGAAGAAATTACCAAACGGGTTGAACGTGAAGAACGCAAAAATGCCCAGCTCAAACGCGCTATCATCGACCGCAAAGAAAAAGTTAATTTTTTCTCCAACAAAGGTGGCAAGATGAGACGTCTCGCCAAAAAGCTCAAAGATGAAACTGAGGAGCTCGAAGAAAACATTGTTGATGTACGCCACGAAGATCGTACGATACGAGAATTTACTATCCCGATGCAAGATATTGTTGGTGAGATCGTCAAGATCAATACCATCATGGCTATTGTCGACCACAAGCCAAAAACAAAAGAAATCGAGATGATCTTGCGCAAGAAAATGCATCTGATCGTCACTGGACCAAATGGCATCGGCAAAAGCACGTTTTTGCGCTCATTGGTATCCTCCGACAATCAATATGCTCAAATATTAGATGGCACCAGAGTCGGATACTATAGCCAAGATTTTTCCAATCTGGATTTTGATCAAACCGTTTTTGACTCGCTTGACAGTGCTAGAATCGAAGGCACTGATATCCAAACGATGCGTTCAATCGCCGCAGGCTTCCTGATTACAGGCGACTTGATGGGCCACAAAGTCAAAGATTTGTCAGAGGGCCAGAAGGGCCTGCTTTCATTTGCAAGATTGGTATTGATGCAACCAGGACTTCTGATCTTGGATGAACCTACAAATCATATTAATTTCCGCCACCTTCCAATCATCGCAAAGGCTGTTCACGACTATGAAGGCGCCATGATCATGGTCAGCCACATGCCAGATTTTGTTCAACAGATTAGATTTGATGAAGAAATTGATCTCTCCAGAGTCTAAATAGCTTTGGGTAAATTCATCAATCAACAATTTAGTGCTTATACAGTAATATTAAATAATTTTCTTAATAAGCCATGATAAAAATCGAAAAACTGATATTTAAAGGCTACGGACTTGGTCATGATGAGTTTGGTAAAACTTATATGATCAAAAAAAGTGTGCCCGAAGACGTTCTCGAAGTTGAAGTGACCAAAGACAAGAAAAAGTATGCCGAAGCCAAAATTAAAAGCATTGTCGTTGCCTCGCCACTAAGAGATATCCCGACCTGTCCATATTTCGATGCCTGCGGTGGCTGCGAACATCAAAATATTAGCTACGACAATCAGTTAAAGCTTAAACAGGCAATTTTTGCGGAGAGCCTCGCAAGACAGGGGATAGAGACTCAAATTTTGCCGATCAAAGCTGGGTCAGATCAAGAATTTCACTATCGCAATGTCATTCGTTATTATTTCTACATCGACAGCAAGAAGCAAGCCCATTTAGCCATGCATGATTTTGCAGATTCCTCACGTTTAATTCCAATTCACGACTGCCTGCTCCAATCTCAGACAGGAGCCAAGATAGCAAACGAAATTCTCGACTTCATCAATCAAAATGCCAAGAACAAAAGCAATCTCTACCAACTTCGTTTCCGAGAAGGATCATATACAGGCGATTTCATGATCGAGCTTGTTACCCTTGACCACAGCCTTCCATATCAAGATAAACTCAAAGAGTTTATTACGGCTTTTCCACAAATTAAATCTTTTTTTCATACTATTGCGCCGGAGCACAACAATTATAATTGGGAGCGGAGACTGATTTTTGGCTCTCCGATTATTTTTGAAAAAATCGGTAAATTTTCATTTCAGATCTCACCTGAATCATTTTTTCAAACAAATTCTGCCGGTGCCAAAGCCCTATACGATGAAATCAAAAGCCTAAGCGAGATTAAAATTGGTGATAATATTCTCGATCTATACTGTGGCACAGGCACAATTGGCATCTACCTCTCAACACTAGCCAAAAAAATCACAGGCGTGGAGGTAATTCAAAGTGCCATCAATGATGCAAAGTCCAATGCCAAGATCAATCATGTCGTCAATACAGAATTCATCTGCGCCGATGTCGCCAAATGGCTCAAGCAAAATAAAACCTTAAATCTCAACAAAATCATAGTAGATCCACCACGTGACGGTTTAACCCGAAATATTATCTTGGATATTTGCAATATGCAATTTGACACTTTGATTTATGTTTCGTGCAATCCAGCAACCTTCGCTAGAGACACCAAAATTTTCCAAGAAAATGGGCTCGCACTCTCAAAAGTCCAACCGATTGACATCTTTCCCCAGACACATCACATCGAGTGTATCGGTATGATCAAAAAACCATAAAATATATAATTTTTTTACTCCTATATTAATTTAATCAACAAGACGACGATTTGTCGTCTTGTTTTTGTTCGGTTTATGTTCGATAATTATAGCATAATAAATTAACCAAAATTCTAATTAATAATTGAAAATTGAAAATTAATTGAAAATTGCTGTACCGTCCGCCGTGCATTCCGTAACATTGTGAAGGATTGTAGCTTTATGCGAAGAATGGAAAATTAACCGTCTTATTCTTCGAAGGGCATTGAGAAGTCTGTCGTCAAACCACTTACATCTCAATAGTTCTCCATCTGCAAGAACACAGGGTCGAACAATAAATTTATTTATTTTGGTTAATTACTATCTGTATAAATATCTGTTATCTGAGCGATCTGTATTCAGTATGTCATTCATTTCGTAAATTTAGTATTTTTCGTATTT
>JBAXQZ010000094.1:0-4316 GCA_037131475.1 bacterium
GTAAATATGTCAATAGGCATTGTATAAAGGACAATATGATTGAACAATTATTTGGATCGAAAGCAAGAGCTGAGATACTGACCCTTTTCTTCAAAGAGAAAGGGAAGAAATTTTATATTACTGAGATAGCGAGACTGACAAACAGTGATCCTGCCAATATTTTTCGTGAGTTAAAGAAGCTAGAGAAAGCCGGAATCTTATGCTCAGTGAAGGAGGGCGCGGTCAAATATTACTTTGCCGATGAGAATTCACAGCTCTTTGAAGCTCTGACCAGGCTATTTTTTGAGTACAAGAAATTGACTCAGGAAGACTGGATTTTGATCGAAGAGGTGCCTGGCTATACGCCATCAACAATATATTATCCAATGGCCGTCTCCTTTGTGAACAAACATTACAAATCAGTCGACTTTGACTGCAAAGTCACGAAGGTTGTGAGTATTTGGGACAAGGAGATGTGCGGAATGTGGATGATACGAGGTGAATTTGACAAGATTATCAACCGATTGATGAACATCTTGATCAATGACCCAGATTGGATGAGGCGATATATTGATATATCGATGAAAAAAATCAGCTCCTTCAAGAAAGAAGTTGATGATTTGGACAATATGAATTTACTTCCATTATCAGACAAAGAGCTTCTGAAATTGCACGATTATTATCAGCACAATTTTGGCTTGATTGGAGTGAGTGCTTGGATACAAGCAGGTGTAGATTATGGCGATAGCTTATTCTCCAAGCATCTGATGAAAATTCTGGAAGGCAAGATTAAAAATGAAAAGATCAAAAACATTTCTGTGGGTGAAGCATTTGCTGCACTGACCACGCCAGCTGAAGCGGGAGCTATTACCAAGGAATATCAAGAGTTACAAAAAATAATTACCAATATCCGGAAAGACCATAAGCTGGAAACCTATTTCAAACGTTCGGATACGCGCTTGATCGTCAAAGAGCTGCCCGAGATTAGCCCCCAAATCAATCAATTACTCGAAAAACACGTGAAAAAATTTGGCTGGATTGGTTATGGTATGCTGGGCCCGAGCTGGGGCAAAGATTATTTTGTAGACCTAATTGGAAGTTTATTGAGACAAAAGACGCAAAAGTTTCTGATGACTGAAAATAAAAAAACCGCCGAAAAGATCAAGTACTATGAAGAAAAGCTGAATCTAAGCAATAGTGAAAAGCAAGTTTTCGCTATTTCGAGAGATCTCGTGTCAACGAAAAGTATTCGCAAAGATTTTACATTCTATTATTATTCAGTTATAGAAAATCTGCTCAGAGAAATAGGTCGAAGGTTCTATCTTTCGCTAAATCAAGTTCGTTATCTCTATCCAAGTGAGATAAATGAGCTTTTATCGACCGGTAAATTTAATATAAATCAGATAAATGCCAGAGCCAATTATCATGTTTTGGTTACGACCGAAAGTTCAAAGAAGGACCTGTATATCGAAGGTGAGCAAGCAGAAAAATATGTAAATGAGCTAGAGCTTCAAGTTCCTGAAGCATCGGATATCAAGATTATTCTTGGCGATTGCGCCTGTCCGGGCAGGATCAAGGGAGTTGTTCGCATTGTGAATTCATCTGCTGATATGGCAAAGGTCACCGAAGGAGATATTTTAGTTTCTCTTGTGACCAATCCAGATATTGTGCCAGCAATGAAGAAAGCCGGTGCGATCGTGACAGACGCTGGTGGTATCACCTGCCATGCAGCTATCGTCTCTCGCGAACTCAACATCCCTTGTGTGATTGGCACCAAAATAGCGACTCGCTCACTTCATGACGGCGATATTGTCGACGTCGACGCGACTCATGGCAAGGTGATGATCATAGAAAGAGCCAAAGGAGAATAATGGAACAAATAAGAATGCTAGCAGATTTGACAAAAAGTGATTCGAAAATAGCTGGCGGTAAGGGTGCTTCTCTCGGCGAAATGATGAGTAATGGTTTTTCTGTTCCTGATGGCTTCGTCGTCCTATCGACCGTTTTTGAAAAAAATATTCTCGATAAAAATGAGAGCAAAATCAACGAGACTTTGTCGAAAATTGATTACAAAGATTCAGAATCAATCCTATCGGCCTCAGAAAAAATACAAAACATGATAATGAGATATAATTTCTCAAGTGATTTGGTGGAGGATATCAATAATAATTTTCAATCGCTAGATGCGGAATTTGTAGCAGTTCGTTCGAGTGCAACAGCGGAGGACGGCGTCGACACTTCTTGGGCGGGAGAATTGGAAAGCTATCTCAATACCACGGAGGAGAACCTGCTGCAGAACATCAAGCGATGTTGGGCATCTCTCTATACTTCGCGCGCAATCTATTATCGGTATGAAAATAATCTATTAAACAAGCATATTTCTGTGGCGGTCATTGTCCAATCGATGATTCCTTCAGAGGTCTCAGGGATTGCTTTTACTGTTCATCCAGTCACAAAGAACATCGACCAAATCCTTGTTGAGGCTGGTTTTGGCCTGGGAGAGTCGATTGTAAGCGGGTCCATTACACCAGACAAATACTTAATCAACAAAAGTAATCTATCGATCGAGGATGTTCATATTTCCAGTCAAGAAATCGAGACGGCTAGATCGAGAGAGGGAACTTTGATAGTTCCAATTAGTGAGGACAAGAGAGGGCTTCAGAAGTTGATGGGTAGAGAAATAGTCAAATTGGCTGAAATTTGTCTGAAAATCGAAAATCACTATAATTTCCCATGTGATATCGAATGGGCATTTAGTCGTGGAAAATTGTACATAGTACAAAGCAGACCAATCACAACAATTTAAATCTATCATCAATAAATCGCCACAACCAACTAGTTTCATGTAAATAAAAAATGCCAGACCGTCAGTCTGATCGGACGAACGATCTGGCTTTTCTGCGGTCTGGCGAGTTATTTCACCCAGACAAGTTGGGGAAATGCTGGGTCAGTCGAAGGTGTGTCCCGATTGGCAAAAGCCCCGAGGTCGGAAATCTCAAATGATTTTGGCGAATAGTCTTCACCGACCTTGGCATGTGCCTTGGAAAAGGTCGTGTTCACTCGGGTTGTTGCTTCTATGAAGGCCAATATTTGGTCAATTTGAATTTGCCTAAATGGCGAAATTCTATCGTCCTCATAAATTCCCGACACCCCCATAATGATGGAGATTTCTTTCAATGCAATTTTTCGCATAGCATTGAAAGATTCACTCAATTCTATCTCTTCGGGGGCCACCTTGATTCCGAGATATTCTTTCAGTGTAAGATCCTTCTCCCTGAACTGAGTTTTGTACTGCAGCCTCAGTCCGATTGCCATGCAATCATGCATCTCGCTCTTCAGCGGTTCGTGCTCTGATCGTGACAGATTTTCCTGTAAATCCGCCAGATCAAATTCGCAGTTAATTTGTTCTAGCAAATTCCTGTGCAAAACAATCACAAGCCGTGAAATTTTTGCAAGTTCTGGACGCTTCGATCTTATTGGAATTTCTCGCAGACATATTGCTAGTAGTCTGTTTTTGTACTCTTTGTCGAAAAGAGCATTCAGTCCTCTGCTCAGCAGATCGTCTACAGCCTCCGTGATGGCGGCTTCTATTGTTAAATCTGAAGCAACTACTTGGTCAGCCATTTTCGGCCACCTCCCATTCTCTAAAGATAGCGGTAATCTAACACAATATTTTCCACCAGTCAATTTTGAGATGGAATCAGTAGATTATAAATGTGTTTTTGAACCATCCTTGACACAAGCATGGACGCGTATTATAATGTATAGAGTTCTTTTGAAGAATAATTTTTTGTGTTTTGTCAAGATAATGATTATTTTTCAATTAGAATTTGTACCTTGTTGTTTGCTTAATTTTTAGGAGGAGGACACATTGGAAGAACCAAAACAGCCCGATCAGGCCGATCAACCGCCAAAAACACCCACTAGTGGGAATGAATTACCGGATAGCCTTTATGGAGATGAAGACGATGAGTACCGCCTCCCAGGCATGACTATTAATGGCTAATCTAGATAGCCATCAAGCCATTTTAAACCTGTGACCCGCGCCATTTGGCGTGGGTCACTTTTCTTTGTTTTATTTTTTGTGCCAATATTGGTGAGTTATTTTAGTTGCAAAGCACCCATCGGGCAAAAGTTTGAGCACGCACCACAATCAAGGCACTTATCGTGATCGACAGAAGGCGCATCAAAACCCTCTTGGCTCAAGGCGCCGACGGGGCAGACCATGATCGCAGGGCAGATATGATTTTGAGGACATTTACTGATATCAATTTCAATAGCCATAAATTATTCCATTATCTTAATATTAGAAGCTTAATTATTTTAGATAGATTCGA
>JBAXQZ010000095.1:0-4314 GCA_037131475.1 bacterium
TCGCCACAACAAAAAACTACTGTATAGGGTTGGAAATTATTATTGGAAGGCGCCTTAGTTCCACGTTCTAGATCCTTCCACCTTCGCCCATCCCTCATTGTTACAATCATTTATTAAATTACGGATTGCACGGCTGCCTGTATTACCAGGCTACGGTGGACACGGTCGATACCTCAGGATGACGCCCCATTTTTAAATTTTAAATTTTAAATTTTAAATTTTAAATTATCATGCTTTCATCATTCATTAACATCCTCCAGGGTAGAGAATTAATGTTTCATGATGTATAATTATTTTATACATTAAATAAAGGAGGTGCTATGAAAAAAATTGATTACAAGAAAGATTTAAAAAATTTTTATAGTCCCAGCGTCAAAAATGTTGAACATGTTGTGTTGCCAGCGATGAATTTCCTAATGATTGATGGCAAGGGGGACCCCAATACTTCCGAGGAATTTAAGGCGGCGATCGAGACACTTTATCCAGTAGCATACACGATTAAATTCGATTTCAAGAAAAACAAAGATATTGATTTTGGCGTAATGCCGCTAGAGGGTCTCTGGTGGTCTGACAATATGGATGACTTTGTCCTAGGCAAGAAGGACAATTGGTATTGGACCTTGATGATTATGCAGCCTGAATTTGTTACAAAACAAACGTTTGAGGAGACATTAGTCACTCTCAAAGAGAAGAAAAAGGCTATTCAGTATGAGAAAATCAGATTTGAATCATATGAAGAGGGCAAATCTGTCCAATTAATGCATATCGGACCATTCGCAGACGAGGGACCAAATATTATGCGCCTTCACAAGGAGATAGCTGATTCTGGCCATCAAATATCTGGCAAACATCATGAGATATATCTTTCTGATCTTCGACGCGTTGACCCAGCTAAATTGAAAACGGTAATAAGGCAAGGCTATCGATAACATAGTCAAACTACAAAATTGTGTTCTTGCCCTCCTTTGCCATTCTGGCTACGGACGGCCTCACAGACTATATAAAATTAAAGTGTTCGGGAGGGGAATGGAATTTTATCAGAAAAGTGTTGATGAATTGTTGATTGAATTTGATAGTGAGGCGACGAAGGGGCTTTGCGAGAAGGAAGTGGCTTTGCGCTTGGCTAAATATGGGCCTAATAAATTGAGACAGATCAGAAGAGCCTCGATTTTTGTGCGCTTTCTTGGTCAATTCAAGGATATTTTGACCATTACTCTGATTGTGGCCGCCTTCTTGGCACTTTTGATCGGCGAGGCGCGTGATTTTTATATTATCATGGGCATTGTATTGCTAAACGCGACTATTGGATTTATCCAAGAATACAAGGCCGAAAAAATTTTGTCTGCCTTCAAGAAACATCTGCCATCCTATGTGAAAGTCTATCGTGACAATAAACTCAAGAAAATTTTGGCGAGTCAGCTGGTCGTCGGTGATATTGTCGATCTTGACGAGGGTGATGCTATCGGTGCTGATGCAAGATTGATCGAAGCATACAATTTTCGTGCCAATGAGTTTTCATTGACTGGCGAGATGAGAAGTCGGATGAAGAAAATTGAGCGTATCAAGCGTGATAAGGTTGTCGGTGATCGGGAAAATATGGTATTTATGGGTACGAGTGTAGCGCAGGGCAAGGCAAGGGCGATTGTGGTGGCTACAGGAATGAATACGGAATTTGGCAAAATTGCTGAAAATAGTCAGAGTATCAAGGAAAATATTACACCTCTTCAAAAAGAGTTGATGAATACTGGCAATATCACAATTCGTATTGCAGCAGTGATGGCAGTTGTGACGATTATAATATTTCATTTTATGGGTCGTACTTTATTCGAAGGGATTCTCTTTGCGCTCGCTTGCGCTGTTGCCGTAGTGCCAGAGGGATTGCCAGCTGCCGTCTCGGTCGCTCTTTCTCTCGGCGCTCAAAGAATGTTGAAGAAAAAGGCTTTGGTGAAGACCTTGCTTCATGTCGAGAGTCTAGGCTCGGTCACGACAATTTGTACTGACAAGACAGGTACACTGACGACTGGTGAGATGACGGTCGTAGAAATTTATCATGATGGATTTAATTCTACTGCTGACAATAACGTTCATTTTTACAATGGCCTAACTCTTTGCAATGATGCGAATCTCAATAAAATTGGCGATCCACTTGAGGTCGCACTTTTGAACTTTGTGGAGAAAAATAATCGTAAAACTATCAATATAACGGCTTCAAATCCAAGAATATTTGATATTCCTTTTACTTCATTGCGGAAGATGATGTCAGTGGTGTGCAATGGTGCTCTTGGGACAACTGTTTATTCCAAGGGCGCGCCATTGGAGATTTTGAAGCGTTGTAATATTTCAATGAAGGATTATCAGGGAATAGTCGCGAAAAATGATGAAATGGCCAAAAAGGGACTCAGAGTCATTGCGCTTGCGTTTAAGCCAATTGAAGTTAAAGAGCATTATGGTACAAAAGAAATAGAAAGTAACCTGCAATTTTGCGGATTGATAGGCTTGAAGGATCCTGCTAGGCGTGGGGTATCTGAGGCAATTCAAACCTGTCAATTAGCAGGTATCAAGGTGCATATGGTGACAGGGGATTATGGTTTAACTGCGCTTGCAATAGGACTCGAAATTGGTCTTGCTGATGAGCATACAGTTGTGATCTCAGGGGAGCAATTACATCGGATGGATGACAGTCGTCTGAAAAAAATAATGCAAAAGGCAACGATCTTTGCGCGTATTGATCCAGATCAGAAATTGCGCATTGTGGAGGTTTGTCAAAAGATGAAAGAGGTGGTGGCAGTGACTGGGGACGGAGTTAACGATGCGCCGGCATTGGTCAAAGCTGATATTGGTATCGCTATGGGCAAGATTGGCACGGATGTTGCCAAGGAGGCTGCTGATATGATCTTGCTTGATGATCATTTCGGGACAATCGTTTCGGCGATTGGTGAAGGCAGACGTATTTTTGATAATGCGCGAAAGTTTGTCTTCTTCGTTTTTTCTTCAAATTCAGGTGAATTATTTATCTCACTTATCGGCATGCTTCTCGGCTTTCCCTTGCCACTTATCGCAGTCCAGGTGCTTGCGATTGATCTTGGCGCGGATGTATTTCCTTCGCTTGCGCTCGGAGCAGAGGATGCTGAGCCGGGGATTATGACGAGTGCGCCTCGTTCGCGTGGAGAGAGAATTATGAATACAAAATTGCTTGGTCGGCTTTTTATGATTGGTATCTTTATGGCGATACTGGGTCTGTGCGTATTTGTCTACACGCTTTATCTTGGTGGCTGGCATTATGGCGAATCGGTTGATACGAATGGGTTTTTGTATTTTCAGGCCACAGCCTCGTCATACGCAACACTGGTTTTGTGTCAGGCGATAAATGCCCTGTCATGTCGGAGCGATAAGCGTTCTATCTTCAAAATGAATTTATTTAGCAATAAATTATTTGTTTACTCCGAATTAACAACTTTGGCTTTATTGATTTGCATTATGACTGTGCCTGTATTTAAAAGTATTTTGAGAACTGAGAATCCGCCATTAAATTCTTGGTTGATGATAGCTGGAGCTGTAGTAATATTTGCGTTTTTTGTGGAGTGGATAAAGAGAATTAATGAAAAATTTAATAATAAAACCGTACTATCAAAATGCTAATTATGATATTATATAAGAAGATAATTAAAAAGGATTGTTATGAAGAAAATTAGTTTTCGTTCAATTGCGACAATTGTATTGTTAATTCTGTTGGCTTGGTTTTTCCGTCCAATTTTCCATGGGTTGTATATGCTTTTTGTTATTAGTCCACTCAAGGCGATCCTGATTGTGGTGCTAGTTTTTGGTATTGTTGTCTTACTTAAGAAATTTGGCAGGATATCTTTCGTGCCAGTCGGTGTGCAAAATTATACTATCAAAACTTCAAATACTGTCTCACCAGCTATTATCATGAGTTATATCGGTTTTATCATTCTGATTATAGTCGCCCTTAATTTTGAAAACGAAATCCGATATATTTTGGCAGCAAAGCAAATAGCCTACGAAGACAAAAAAGATCTTCCGGCTTTTGAACCAATTCGCCTTATCCCCAAACAAGTCGCCAAGAGATATGCAGATGATACATTCCAAAACCCACAAGAGATGTTGGGCGATTCACAGATCGCACTGATTGATGGAAAGCTGCAGAGAGTCTTTCCTCGATTGCCTGATGGTGGCATCTTGTACTTTACCAATAAATTAAACGGTTTTGTGACTGCGGAGGTGGATACCTTGGATAAAAAAGTCGCCATCCAAGATCAACAGTTTAAATATTCTGAAGGTATCGGTATATTTGAC
>JBAXQZ010000096.1:0-4291 GCA_037131475.1 bacterium
ACTTTAACATCTAGAAACTCTCATTTCATTGTCTAGACAAACGGTACCACCTTAGATGACCGCTCTGGCCCAATGGGCGAGGTCAAGATCTACAAAGATGGCAAGGAATGTAGCAATCTGGGCATCGCCAGTGGCAATACTCTTTTAGTACTCGGATATGAGGAAAAATTACGGCGCCAAGCAACAGATCTAAATGCCTATTTCAACGGCCCCCCTCCGGCGCTACCCCTCGAGCTTTTAAACAGAAAAAACTTCTTCGAAGCGATGCAAGAAAATTCAAAGTAAATTTATTGGATAATAATAAAAAGGAAACACACTTATGAAATTTGAAAATAAAGTCGCGATCGTCACAGGCGCTAGCAAAGGGATTGGCAAAGCTACCGCGATTCTCTTGGCTCAAGAGGGCGCAAGAGTAGTAATTAATTATCTAGAATCAGAAGAGGACGCCAACAGCGCTGTGGATGAAATTATGAAAAATGGCTCCGATGCCATAGCCATACGATGCGACGTTTCCAAGGAAGAGGACGTGCAAAAAATGATCGATCAAACGGTAGATCATTTCGGCAGTGTTGATATATTGATCAACAATGCTGGCGTAGTATTCGATACACCTCTATTTGAGAAGACTGTTGAACAATGGCGAAGGACTTTGGATGTGAATTTAATAGGCACATTTCTATGTAGCAAATATGCAGGCTTGCAAATGCTCAAACAAACTGGCGGAAAAATAATTAATGTTTCTTCGACCAACGCGATCAATTGCTTCAGCCCTGATGCGCTTGATTACGATGCCTCAAAGGCAGGCGTGATTACCTTGACGAAGGATTTTGCAAAGGAATTAGCGCCCAAGATACAAGTTAATGCCGTTGCTCCAGGCTGGGTCAATACCGAAATGAACAAAGATCTACCCGCTGACTTTGTGGCAAAAGAAACAGATAAAATCTATCTGAAAAGATTCGCAGAGCCAGAAGAAATAGCCAAGACAATATCATTCTTGGCCTCAAGCGATGCAGACTACATTACAGGCAGTGTCTTGGTAGTTGACGGTGGCTACTAGGCAAATTGATAAAAACAAATTTAAACGAGGAGAGAAATGAATGCTGCTAAAATTTTGATAAATAAATCAGGAGCAGAGGGCTACGAGATTGTTGCGCTTCAGGATGATTATATCAATACGTCCAATCTGACCTCTCTTGAGCCAAGTCTATACGGTGGACAGGCCAAAGAATGCAAATTACAAATTCTAAACATTGGCGAGGGCAATGTTACTGTGAAAAGTATTGGACTTTCAGACCAAGGGGGCAAAAGTAGCTTTGATTTTGAGCTACATCTAGGATCAATATTGTGCTTGACCGACAACGACAACAAAATTAACTACGAAATATCTTTGATTTCCACCAAGGTCGACGATCATTTTTATGGGCCCGAATTTTAAGATTACGCAATACAAAAATGTACAATGTTGCATTATTTCTGGAAGTTGATAAAATAATATTATAGTATTTTTTTGAACAGGAGGACTATGCCCGACGAGATTAAAGATGGTCAAAATTTTGATGCAAATCAAGCAGCACCAATAGCTGAAGGCGCTCCTACAATCGATGATTCTGAAGCCAAACGTGCAAAAATTACAGATAAAATTAATCAAGTAAAGACAGCCCTAAGCAATCCCGAAATTGCCAGAAGATTTAATCCTACTGATATACAAAATATATTAAACGCTACCAATGCAATGCTAAATAATTCTCGAACGGATTCGGACTACAATTATTTTGCAGCTAATCAACAACTCGACAGTTTAATTGAAAGATTGCTACCTACCGAAAATATTGAGCAGATTCCCGTAGAAATAACCGATGACAATTCAATTAATATTGCTATC
Organism: bacterium; assembly: GCA_037131475.1. Taxonomy (GTDB): domain Bacteria; phylum Patescibacteriota; class UBA1384; order XYA2-FULL-43-10; family 1-14-0-10-43-13; genus JBAXQZ01. The sequence goes on from JBAXQZ010000096.1 coordinate 1,883, forward strand.
AACAACACTCGCCCACAAGTAGATGCCAAAACACCAACTGACGAAGAAGAGCCTCCTACAGCCACACCTATAGCACTCGAGAATGCTAATATTGAAAATATTGCACCAATACAAACGGAAATATCAAGGGAAGAAATCCCAGCTATAGAAAATGAAATGACCAGACAGGCCAATAGTCTAAAAAATCTATTGGGAGAAGCAACTCGGATGGAAGAACGTACTATTCGAGATATAGAAAAAAAGCAAGCAGCGCTTGAGGCAAGAGCTAACGCCTTAGCAGCAGAAAAACTGGCTTGGGATGAAAAAATGGCAAAACTGGAAGACGATAAAAATTCATTTGAAGAAGAAAAAGGTTCTTCATTAGGGAAAATTTCTAAACTTAAAGAAACAACCCAAAATTGTATTATAGATATGGCAGCCCTACTAGAAGAACCCGACCCTAAAAACCCAGCGCCATCTCAGGACAACGCCAATTAAAATATTTAAGCTATCAGCACGAAAATCCCTCATCTCTCTTGAGGGATTTTTTGATACCTCTTGGGATGACCTAAGTTAAGCAATTTTTTTCAATATATACAAACATCCACTAGTCAAATAAACTCTCCCCCATCCCTATCGTAGGGCTGGTTAGGAGTATTCTGATGTTGAATAATCGGCGGTTGGCAGTTAGCAGCTTGCAGTTAGCAGTTGGTTCATTATTATTTTTTTGAAGAATGTCATTCCGGGCTGTAAGCTTGAGACCCGGAATCCCATCACAAACGCGAGCGCCTCGAGAATAGTAATCTTAAAAATTAGCCGCCAGATCCTGAAACCAGTTCAGTATGACGAACAAGGACAAAAGAGGATTGTCTATCCCATAGATTATCGGATCCATCCTTCGCCAAGGCTACGGACGGCACGGCAAGCCCGATAATGACAGAACAGGGGGGATGACGGAATAATTTAAAATTTAGAATTTAAAAACTTTGTATTTGTTTGTTATTTCGAATTTGATATTTGATAAATTAATAATTTATTTGATAATTGAAAATTGAAAATTCAAAACTTATCTGTACAATCATCTGTTATCTGTGCAATCTGTATTCAGTATGTCATTCATTTCGTAAATTTGGTATTTTTCGTATTTCGTATTGATTGAATTTGTTTCTGATTTCGGATTTGATAATTGATAATTTAATAATTTATTTGATAATTGAAAATTGATAATTTATTTCTATCTTGTATTAATTGGAATTTTCTAGAATTTGGCATATTATTAATATATATTCTTTACGAAAGGAACCATATGAATCAAGACAAAGGTCGCTCATTTTTCTATCTTATCCTTGCTCTTTCCATGGCCGTAATGTTTATCTTCTTGAAAGCTTATCTCGAAGTTATTATTATCTCTGTGCTACTCAGCATCTTTTACTATCCCCTCTATGCAAAAATCCTTCGCCGTTTTGGGCGATTCCACGCGCTCGCTCTCATTGCGACCATGCTGCTTATTCTTGCGACTCTTTTTATTCCTATAGCTCTAGCGGGCACGCTAATCTTTTTTTCAACCCGCGATATAATCGCGCAAACCCATATCTCGAGCTATTCACACACCCTCTCCATCCAAACTATAGTTGATTGGACCAATGTTTTTATGAGCAATAATCTAGGTCTAAACTTCACACTTTCTGCCGACGAAATTTCAACCAAGCTCAAAGATTTTGCCGTACAATTAAGCAGTATCCTCTTTGGCAATATTCGTGATATTACCTTCAATATTGTCGGCCTAGTCCCATTGGGCTTCATTCTGATCTACACCCTTGGCGCCGTCTTGGCCAATTATGACAAAATCAGGCAATACCTTCACAATATCAGCCCTTTTAATGAAGAGATCAATCATCTGTACATCGGGCGAGTCAAATCTATCGTTTATTCAATGGTCAAGGGCACCTTTGTCGTCGCCCTCGTCCAAGGCATCATCACTGGCATCTTCCTCTTCATCACCGGTGTTCCATATGTCCTCCCCCTGTCGATATTGGTAATGTTGGTCTCTGTCATCCCACTAGGTGCCGGCATCGTTATCGTGCCCATAAGTATCTTCCTGATCCTGACTGGCAGTATCTGGCAAGGGATTATTCTCCTAACCAGCCAACTATTTGTCGTCTCCAATATCGATAATATATTGAGACCAAGACTCGTCGACAAAAAAGCCAATCTTCACCCAGCATTAGTCCTCATCGGCATCATCGCTGGCATCAGCCACTTTGGCTTCATGGGCATTATATACGGTCCAGTCCTGATGATTTTCTTCGTCACCACTATCGAAGTTTACCTCAAATATTTCAAGATTAAAGAATAGTTTAAATCTAAAAACAATAAATCAGTGCGACGATGGAGACAGTCTTGAATCGATGATCAAAAAGAGTGAGGAAA
>JBAXQZ010000097.1:0-4088 GCA_037131475.1 bacterium
GAGTATGCTCATCACAAATATTTCCAAGTGTTACCGATGTACCCTGCCAGTACGACATATAGGACTTTCATGTTATAATCAACTCATTATGATATCAATGATAAACAACAGCGGTCGTACCCGAACAAATACGAGACTGGTGTTTATCGTGCCCATAATTTAAAAAATAATAAATTCAAGCAATACACGCCAGTCTCACGACTGGCGTTTTTCGTTTTTATTATTTCATTTATTTAAACTATGTTCTTAAAATTAAAAAAAATCGGTAATGTAAAACTATTTACACTGTTTTACATTTTCTACAACTTCAGATTATATTCAGTACTGGCAGTAATTTACTTTTATCAAATTACCCATTCCTATGCTCTGGCGTTGAGTCTATTTTCAGTCGCACAAATTTGTCAGGGTCTGTTTGAGATACCACTAGGTTATTATTCTGACAAATTTGGTCGCAGCAACTGTCTTCGTCTTGGCGCTATTGGTAGTTTATTATCAATAATTTTTTATGCCTTTGGCCATAATTATTTATGGTTATTTATTGGCTCAATTTTTGACGGTATTAGTAATGCAGCATTTTCGGGTAACAACGATGCTCTGCTTTATGAAACACTGCAGGAGGATGGCAAAAAAGATAATTACCATCATGAATACGGCAAAATGAATTCGTGGCTAGAATTATCAGGTTTTATTGGAGTTGTTGTTGGAGGATTGATGTCAAAAAATTCATTATCAATCCTTTTTATAATATCAATATTTCCACGAATATTGGCGACAATCATTAGTCTTGGATTTATTGATCCTAACGTAGTTAAAGAAGAATCAAAAAGTGCAAAATTACATTTTAGAGATTCTTTCTTGATGTACAAAAACAATATTAAAGTCAGACTGCTCAGTATTGCTGATACTATAGGCAGTATTGGTGGAGTAACTTGGAACTTTCAATCTGCCTTTTATAATTTATTTTTACCTACTTGGGCGACCAGTATGGTCATGTCTATTAATTTTTTTACCAGTTTTGTCAGTTTTAGACTGAGTGGCAAAATAATTCAAAAATATGAAGCCATGAAAGTATTATTTTATTCAGAATTTTATTCCAGAATTTTACGTGTAATTGCTTACATATTTCCATCAATAGCTTCACCATTTATGATCGCAATTGCCTCGTCTTCTTATGGTCCGAGTGTTGTTGCTAAAAGTAGTATTTTACAAAATGAATTTACAAATGAACAACGAGCCACCATGACTTCCATAAACTCATTTGTAGGTAATATTGTATATTCAATTTCAGCTATATTAGTAGGTATAGCAGCTGATAAATTTGGTGTCGCCAAATCATTATTGACTATTCAATTATTGTCAGTATCAATTTCAATTATATATTACAAGCTTTACAAAAATAATAAATCTCAATCGCAAAATTCATAAAAATTTTTGCGTTTCGAGCCGACAGTTTTGTTCAATCGAGCCCCGCGTTTTTCGTCCCGACCGGCGACGGGACGAGCGGGGCGAGTGCTATAATAATTTAAAATACGTTCGAATTTGTACGTACAGCCCCAACAGTTTTTGCAAATCGAAAGATTTTGCAGTGGCGCAGGCCACGCCCGCACCGTTGGCCAGCGCCAAGAATCCGTCATTTTGAAATTTTGGGCGTACAATAAAAAGTAGGAAACGCAAAAATTTTTATGAAGTACATTGCCTATTGTCGTAAATCTACTGATGAACCCGATCGCCAGATTCTTTCTATCGAAGCTCAAATTGCCGAAGTTAAAGAATTCGCCACAAGGGAAAATCTCGAAATTGTTGAATATATAATTGAAAGCAAAACCGCCAAGAGTCCAGGTCGAGGAGAATTTAATCGCATGGTTAAATTACTCGAAGCTAACAAAGCGCAGGGGATTGTGGCCTGGCACCCAGACCGTCTTGCTCGTAATTCAGTTGATGGTGGCCAACTCATCTATCTTCTTGATACTGGCAAACTCCTCGACCTAAAATTCCCATCGTTTTGGTTTGATAACACACCCCAAGGCAAGTTTATGTTAAATATCGCCTTTGGACAGAGCAAATATTATGTTGATAATTTAAGTGAGAATGTAAAACGAGGCAATCGTCAAAAAATCAGGCGAGGGGAATGGCCTAACAAAGCTCCGATAGGTTACTTAAATTATCACCCTATCAATCAAGCCAAAACGATAATTGTTGATAATCAAAAGTCAAAATACATCATTAAGGCTTTTGAATTATTCGCCACTGGCGGTTTTGCTTTTATTCAAATTCGAGATTTTCTCGCTGACAACAAAGTCTTTGGTGTTAATAAAGGCAATAAAATTCACCTAGACACCATTAGACGAATTTTATCCAACCCATTTTATTACGGAGTCCTAAAGTACAAAGGCGAATTCTTTCAGGGTATCCACAAACCCATCATCACCAAGAAACTTTTTGACAAAGTTCAGCAAGTTATTACTCGCAAATCTAAAAATTATTTGTCACACAAAACTGATTTTCATTTTCTCGGATTAGCCACCTGTGGCGAATGTGGTTCGTCTATCACCGCCGAAAAACATTGTAAACATTACTTGCGTCGAAACATTGATGTCAATTATCACTATTATCGTTGTAGTAAAAAGAAAATGCCTTGTCATCAGTCATATCTTGAATCTCATATATTTGAAAATCAGTTAAGACAAATAATTTTTGATGCTTCAATGTCTCCCTTTGTCGCCAAAAAGTTTCTTGATTGGGCCAGTGATGATGTGGCCAAAGAGACCTGTTCCACATCAGGCGAGATAAATACCCTAACTTCGGCAATTTTAGAGACTGATACCAAGCTCAACAATCTTCTCGATGGTTACATCGATAAAACCATTGACCCTCTTGATTACCAAAGGAAGAAAAATGAATTAATTCAATACAAAGTCACAACAGAGGAAAAAATCAAAGAAATTAACTCCAATGGTTCGAGTTGGCTCGAATCATTTACTGAATTCACAAAGAGTGCGCTACTAGCGCACAAAATCGCGCGCGCAAAAAATAATTGCACCGATTTACTAATCGGTGCCAAAACTGTCGGCTCGAACTACTTTTTATTGGATAAAACCATACGCCCAAAATTTCAAAATGACGGATTCTTGGCGCTGGCCAACGGTGCGGGCGTGGCCTGCGCCACTGCAAAATCTTTCGATTTGCAAAAACTGTTGAATCGGCGGGAGTCGTACCAAACCTAGTAGAATACTCAGGTATGGAACTAATCAGACTATCGCATGCGGTTTATCACTGCGACTATCACTTAATCATCGTGACCAAGTTTCGAGCGAAGGTATTTAACACAGGAGTTTTTGCCTATTTTGACCTGAAGTTGGCGGAGATCGTTGAGCACTACCCAACCATCAAGTTTAAAACCGTCAACCACGATGTTGACCACATCCACCTCCTTGTCTCCATCCCGCCAACAATGAGGGTTGGACAGGTGGTAGCCCTGATAAAACAGAACACCTCCTTCGAACTGAAGCAAAAATTCCCCTTCATCAAACAAGCTTTTTGGCCAGGAGTCGCAGTGTGGTCGGAAGGGTACTTCGTGAGTACGGTAGGTATCAACCAATCGATTATCCAGAAATATATTGAGAACCAGGGCAAGCAAGATTCAGGGCAAACGAAGTTTGAACTAAGCTAGAAACCCCGACCGTAAGGTCGTGGGAGTTTCATAAAAACTGACGATATAGTGACTAATATATTTAATGGTGAAATTACTGGATTTAGATTGGTCGATCGTGTGGCGCCAACTGAGATTGATCAAGATAAAGTTTATTTATTTGAAGGTAAAATGCGCAATGTTCCCCCACGCGAAATATTGACAACGCAACTAATAATGAGAATGACGAATGGGGCGCAATTCCCCGCCGAGCTTAAAGTTACTAAGAGAAAATATGAGGGTGAGAAAAGTAGATATGCTATGACAATTGAGAATATTTCAGAACGTAGAATGTTGGAACAAAAAAGCAAATTTTTTAAAGAAATAATGCTTGACCTGGATGAATGACCCGTCCCCTATAAACTAAGACAAGTTTCTAAGGTAAAATAGCCAAAAACAA
>JBAXQZ010000098.1:0-4014 GCA_037131475.1 bacterium
CCGTTGATCATATTAATTAATGGAATCGGCATGGTGATAGTGTTAGTGGGTAGCTTCATCGTTTGCGCGAGATATTTGTAGAGCGGAAGATTTTGGCTCTCAGCGATGGCTCTGGTGGCTGCCAAAGAGACAGAGAAAATTGAATTTCTACCAAGATTACTCATATTCTCAGTGCCATCGAGCTCAATCATGGTATAGTCAATGTCAGTTAGCTCATTAACACTGATGCCAATCAGCGCTTTCTTGATCTTGTTGTTGATAATCTCGACTGCTTTTTTGACACCGTTTCCATTGTAGCGGCTACTGTCGTTGTCACGAATTTCGCCAAACTCATTTTTGTTGGGAAACAATCCTGATGGGACTTGTCCGGTACCAAAAAATCCGTTATCAAGATATAGCTTGGTTATAATAGTGGGATTGCCTCGAGAATCAAGAATCTCGCGAGCGATTATGTCTTTGATAAATGGCATTAAGCCTCCATATTATTCAACAATTGGTGTAACGTCAGGTGAGATAACGCAAATCCAAGTCTGACCACGATTAAATTGAATCTCTTTACCCGCGCTATCGTAGAAAATTTCTCGATCGGCAGCTGAGTCTTTCTTCCAGGTGCCGGTAGTCACTTTGCCGTCCATAAAAAAGGTAGCCTTGTTTGTGCCTACGGTAGTCATTTGCCAGCCATCAGTGCCTGCTTTGACTTCAATTGATTTTTTCTCAACGGTCATGGCGATTACGTTTTTGGGACTTAATTGTACTTTGGTGACGCGATCAATGTGAGGTGCTTGCGCCTCAAACCTCTTGTAGGAGTTGGTAGATTTGTCGTATTTGAAATAGACGTTGTAGGTCGGATTGCCGTAATTGATAGAAATCTTTTGCTCCTCAGGTATTGTTGCTTTTTCGGCTTCTGTTGGCTCATCTTTGAAGCTATAGACTTTGAAAGAATTGATTTTGGGATATTGATTGTCCGCTGCCGAAACTCGAAGCTTTGGAGTTGAGGCATACATGGTGTGCTCCAGGGCAACATTACCATTTTGTTCGCGCCAGTATGCAGCGGGAAATGCAAATTGGTTTAGGTCATATATATTTTCGGCGGTTATTTTGCTGAGGGCCTGGGTACTGCCGCCAACGTGCGCATAATAGCCTGCATAGCCGTGAATCCAGTCAACATAATACGGTCTAGCTGAGCGGACGGGACCGACTTTATCTGCCTCATATGTGCCATATACGGCCATAAATCGTGTGATGCCACCCTCGACCATTGCTTCATAGATGATGCTCGCCTTGTCCAAACCTGATTGTGGTCGAGCGTCTGGATGATTCTCAATCATTACACCCAGTGGATGGCGGGCAAATAGCTCTTCGTTGACCTGTACACCATCAAGTGGTGCGTTGTAGAGTACATCCTTGGGTGTGGTAGTAATATTTGTATTGAGATTTTCCTCTGAAATGCTTTTTATTGGTGCAGGAGATTTCTCATGTGTCAAAAAATAGATACCAGTTGCAAATAGTAACACTATAATTACGCTGAGTGATATGATAAAGATTAATCTTTTCTTGGGATTGTTGAAAAAGTTGGTGATTTTTTCTTTGATCGATGTATGGAATTTTTTTATCTCCAATGCGCTATTATTCTCCAAATCAAACGACTCTGTTTTGTCTTTGATTGGTTGCTCGGTAGCTATTTCCTTTATTTGATCAGTATCAGTGACGACCTCTTGTTCGTCGGGGTTATCATTTAAATCAATATCAGCCATATGGCCTCCTCCTCGGATAGATTTTAAAAAATTAATAAAAATTACAAAACGTTATTTAAATTAGTGCCAATCTCCGGCAATGCCTCGTTTGCCAAGCTTGTGTTGTATGAAATCAAAGCTACTTAGCGCGGCCTTGGCACCCTCGCCAGCGGCAATCACTACCTGTTTGTAAATAGTTGGAGTGATGTCACCGGCCGCAAATATGCCGGGGACCGAAGTTTCCTGATTGGGAGTAACTATGATATGGTTTTTGCTGTCTAGCTCCAATAAATTTTCTACTAATGTGCGGTCTACGATATATCCTATCTCAATAATCACGCCATCGCAATTGATTGATCGATTATCTAATAGTTTGATACTTTCGACCTTATTTTCTCCAAATATCTCTACAATTTCTGCTTCCAAAATAGTTTCAATCTTTGGTTCGTTTTGGACCTTTTCAATCAAAACTTTTTCACCACGAAATTCATTTCTGCGATGAATCAGATAAACTTTTGAGGCATATTTGGACATTAGCAGTGCGGCGTCGAGTGCTGAGTTGCCGCCACCGACGACGGTTACAACTTTGTCTTTGAAAAACGGGGCATCGCAGGTAGCACAATAGGTAACGCCTTTGCCTCGGAGTTTCTTCTCTCCTGGAATATTTAACTCCCCTGGTTTTTTGCCAGAACAGAGAATGACGGTTTGTGCGAGATATTCTTGACTGGGTGTTTTGACAATGAACTCATTATTTTCATCAATAGTTAAGGTATCTACACCCTCGAATTTTATCTCTGCTCCAAATTTTTTGGCTTGATTGTACATCGACATGCCAAGTTCAAGTCCGCCGATGTGGTCAATGCCTGGATAGTTTTCAACTTCGTTGGTAGTCGAAATCTGACCACCAATATCTTTGGTCAAAATTAGTGTCTTAATTGCTCTTCGGGCGGCGTAAATTCCAGCCGTCATACCCGCCGGTCCCCCACCAATTATTATGACATCATACATTATAAATACCTCATATATTTACTCCGATGCGAGTAATTAAAAATTTACAAATGATAAATAAATATCGTCCTACTTCCTTCAGTATTGGCCAGAATGTAGGGATGAGGATGACGAGAATGACGATAAAAATCCAGCGCCCTTTTTTGATAATCAGGTAAAGTTGCCATATGATCGCAAACAACAAAACAATCGCTAAGCCTAGGCGAATATTTCTGGAAAAACCACCAGTGAAATTGTCGTACAATTGAAAAATTGAATTAAATTTGTCCATCTTAATTTTTTCCAACCACTATTACAACATCAAATACCCCCGCGACTGTGTCAGATTGTGCCAGTGTGCTAGTCTTGGAAGTGAGAGCATCTTTGACTAGTTGGGCCTGTTGATCTTTGCCGCTTTTGTAATAGATTTTGGTTTCTAGATAATTGAAATTACTAGCATTGCTAACATTTGAAATCGTAAAACCAGCGTTTATTAACTCTTTTTTGACTGCTTGCGCTGATTTGCTGATGCCATTACCATTCAAAATTTTAATTTTGATACTGGACTTTGATATTTCGGTTGGAGTAGTTGGCTCTGGCGTGACTGCGGGTGTCTCGGTGACTGCGTTGGTGTTTGTTGTTGTCGAAGTATTGGTGTTTGAAGTGTCTGTAGAGGTGTAATCTTGAGGGATAATTTCTCCTGTGTAGGTCTTGTCATCGTTGGTGTTTGAGTTTTCGGTTGAATCTGATTTAAATGTTGAACGAATATCCTTGAAATTTTGATAGATAAAAAAGGCTAAGATAGGAATCAATAAAAGCCAGAGAAATTTTTTGTCAAAACTTTTGAAAGTATGTGCACTGGGGTTTTCGTGACTATTATCCCCTGATAAATCTATATCATTATTTTTCGTTTTTTTCTTATTTTGAAAAAAATCATCCGAGAGTGTTTGATTGTCTTTATTTAAAAAGCTTTTTACATCAAAATTATCTTTTCCTTCAATATTTATAGGTCTAGTAGTATCAATTTTTTTTTGTGGTCTAATATCATCAGATATGCCCATATTGCCTCTTCTTTTATTTGTTTTATTATATCACAAATTAAAAAAAATAAGCTAGAGGATAATAGTTGGCAGTTAGCGGTTTGCAGTTAGTAGTTGGTAGCAAACAATTTAAAATTTAAAATTTAAAATTTAAAAACTTTGGATTTGTTTGATATATCGAATTTGATGATTGAGATTTATTTATTATGCTTCGACTGATTAAACGACAGATAACGAATAATACAGATATACAG
>JBAXQZ010000099.1:0-4012 GCA_037131475.1 bacterium
GGGCCGCTCACCTCAGAGTCGATGACAGCATGGTGAGTGGAATCGAATCCACAAGCTTGCAGCCCGGAATGACATCCCTCATTTTTAAATTCTAAATTTTAAATTTTAAATTATTCACACTTACTGCTAACTACCGACTACTGACTGCCGACTATTCATCATTCAGCCTCTTGACCATATATGTTTCTTTGAGTGTATATCCAAGTTTTCGGAAATATTCTCTGACCCCAATACCCGCAATCACAGCAATTTTGTCGTATCTGCCGTCAGCTTTAGCGATTTTTTCGGCCTCTTTCATCAGCATTTTGCCAAAACCCTGATGCTGTGGAGCGTCAAGCCTAGTTTGCCCTATCGACATTTGTGGACCATAGGTATGAATTTCTCTTACCAACGCAGAATGGTTTAAAATACTAAATACGGGCTTTGTATCGATGTTTGGCAAAGTCAGTCGCAACATGCTGTAAAGCTTCTTCCGTTCATCTGACTCAATACTCAAGAAGTATTCCGTACCAGCTGAAGATTCATATTTTGTATGAAATAATTGATAATTTTCATTTTTGTCAAAAGTTCCTTTGACCTCTCGGCATCGGATACAATTACATTTTGCGCCCTCTTTGGCCATGCTCAATCCGATTTCTTGACGAAGATTGGACACTTTTGCTCCACCTTCAACGATGTATTCAGCGGGAATATCGCGAATAACACGCTCCACTCGAGCATAATACGGGATGTATTGCTTTATCTTCTTAATTACCTCTATCAGCTCTTCTTTGGTATACGGCTTGAAGCCACCTTTTTTGTACAAATTATAAACAGGTGCCTCTTTTACTAAGGCCAAAGGATAGATTTTCAAGTGATCTGGCTGATAATCAGGATTTTCAAAAAGCTCTTTGAATATTTCTACATCTGTTTGCATATTACTCTCGGGCAAATTGAGCATCATTTGATAAGAAACTTTAAATCCTGCTCTTTTCAGCATTTTTGTAGCATTGATAGTATCAATTGTTAGATTACCACGTTTATTGAAAAGTAATACTTTGTCATATATTGATTGAACGCCAAGCTCAACTTTGGTGACGCTAAGCTTGCGCAGACGGATGATTTCTTGATCATTTATATATTCTTGACGAGTCTGAGCAGATATTTCCACCACGCGGTGTTTTGCAGTTTCATTCTTTGTTTGAAGCGAGATTAAATCTTTCAATTCCTTTATTTCAAAGTTTGCATCCTCATTCGCCGCCTCAAATAACCTTCTTACAAACCAATTTTGATAAGCGACAGGATAGTAGGACCAAGTACCGCCCACAATTCGAATATTCACCTTGTCGGTATTGTGCCCCACCGAAGTCAAAGCACGAAGACGTGATTTGACCTGAAGATACGGATCAAACTTACAGGTGATAGCTCTCATCACCGCAGGCTCTTTGGCGAGATAACTTTTGGGCATATCTGCCTCGCTCGGGCAATACAAGCACTTACCAGGACAAGCATATGGCTTCGTCAATACTGATGTCACAACAATTCCAGAATTTGATCGCGTCAACTTGAGTGTAAGAAGATGCTCAATCGCTTCGGAAGACTGAATGATTTTATTTGAGACTAACTTGTGGTATGCTTGAAGCAACTTATCGTTCGTGAAAAAAGCTCGGTCAGTTCCACGAGCAAAATCACGCTGCTTGGATAGAAAATCTTTCTTACTGGAAATCTTAAGTCTATCTAGCTCAATAATAAATTTTGAAATCTCATTAATCATACAAAATATGAAACCAGAATTCGCCCAAAAATTAATAAACAAAACAATAGCTGATTATAACAAGATTGCACCACTTTGGTCAAGCAAAAGGTCACATCTTCCCAGCGACATTATAGAATTAAAAAAATATATCCAAACCGATGACAGGATATTGGATCTCGGCTGCGCCAATGGCTATCTCATCGAACTCTTTGAAAATATCTCAAACTACATTGGTGTCGATGTCTCCGATGAATTGATAAATATTGCCAAAACAAAGTACCCCGAAGGCAATTTCATACATATCGAGCCCAATCAAATCCCTTTTCCTGACGCTTCTTTTGATAAAGTTTTCTGCCTTTCAACTATTCACCATATACCTGGCGAAGAAGAAAGGCTGAAATTTATGGCAGAAATCAATAGAGTCCTCAAGCCCAATGGCCTTTTGATTCTTACCGCCTGGGACACCAATAGTGAAATGTTTGCATGGTGGCAGAAAAACAAAGCCTCATTTGCAGAGTATGATGAGATGGATACAAGCGATATTTTATATCCATTCAAAAATGGCGATGGAGAGGCGGAAATAAATCGCTATTTGCATTGCTTCACATCAGATGAATTGCAGGGTTTACTACAGAATTCATCATTCGAAGTAGAAGCAATATCGACAATTTCCCGCAATAAGGGTAAATTTGGCAATATTTTAACTATTTCTCACAAAAAATAAATGACAAAAGCCTTATTTGACAATTTACTCAACGCACCACTTGCAGAAAAGCTTCGCCCCAATAGTTTGGACGATTTTATCGGCCAAGAACATATTGTTGGGAAAAATAAAATTCTTCGTCGTATTATCGAGTCAGACAGGATTATCCCGATGATTTTCTGGGGGCCTCCCGGGTGTGGCAAGACAACATTGGCGAAGATAATAGCTCAAAAAACGAGCTCGAATTTCGTCTTTTTTTCTGCTGTTGCCGCCGGAGTAGGGGAAGCGAGAAAAATTATCGAGGAAGCAATCAAAAATCAGCAATTTTACCAACAACGCACCATACTATTTGTCGACGAAATACACAGATTCAATAAATCCCAACAAGATTTATTCTTACCATACGTCGAGAATGGTTCAGTCACCCTGATTGGCGCTACCACCGAAAATCCCTCCTTCCAAGTCAATGCGCCTTTACTATCTCGCGCCCGAGTCTTTCATTTCCGCGAGATTACAACTGACGATATCGCCTCGCTGATCAATCTCAGTATCAAAAATATCAATCACAACCCAGAGAAATATTTCCCCGTACTATTCAAGGACAAAAAAATTAAAATCTCGATTAAGAAAGATGCCTTGCTCAAAATCGCCGAGCTCTGCGAAGGCGACGCTCGTGATGCCTACAATGCTTTGGAGCTAGCAATTATATCTGCGAGCGAAGTTAACGGCAAAATCACAATTGACTACCAATTGGCCGAAGAATCAATCCAACAAAAATTTATCCGATATGACAAAGGCGCAGATGGACACTACGATGCCATTTCAGCACTTCATAAATCTATTCGGGCATCACAACCAGATGCAGCCCTGCATTACCTAGCGCGTATGCTAGAGGCAGGGGAAGAGCCTCTGTATATCGTCCGGCGCCTGATCCGCTGTGCATCCGAAGATATCGGCCTCGCAGACTCATTTGCATTAGTACTTGCAACCTCAACACTCGAAGCAGTGCGAATGCTAGGCATGCCAGAAAGCAATGTCAATATTGCTCAACTAGTCATCTATCTCGCCAAAGCACCAAAATCCCGTGCCGTCGATGACGCATACGCAGCCGCGAAAATGGATGTAATAAATCAACGCCTAGAGCCAATTCCGCTAAAAATCAGAAACGCCCCCACCAAACTAATGAAAGATTTTGGCTTCGGCAAAGACTACAAAATGTACACAAAAGACTCATATCTACCAGACAATCTTAAAGACACGAAATACTTGAAGGATGAGGAGAATAATTAGGACTAAAGATGGTTGGCAGTTTGCAGTCGGTGGTCGGTAGTTATCTGTTGCTAAATAGTGGGTATTTTTTGTTTTGTATTGAGCGGTGTCATCCCGGACTGTAATCCTGAGATCCGGGATCCCGTCACAAGCGCGAGCGGATAAAGAAAGTGAATGGTGAATGGTGAATGGTGAATGGTGCTATATATTAGTGCCACTTCATCTTAAAAAAATACTGTCTGACCGTAGGGAGTTTATTTTTTTATGAGTGTGGCGACCTCTATACCGTGCTAGGGGTTGGGGTT
>JBAXQZ010000100.1:0-3990 GCA_037131475.1 bacterium
GTTCGAAACTACCCCGACCCATCATCCCACCACGCTCAATTTGAATACCGCGAACATTGTTTGCTCTGCCGAGCCCCTGATGGTCGGCGCTGATTCGTCCCAGAGCAAAAACGCCACCAAAAATAATCACCATACCACAAAACATTATGCACATTCTAAGCGGACTGAAGCGATGCTGAAAAAACATCTTATCATGGCCACAACAGCCAGTAGCATTTACTTTTTCTGACTCTTTTTCGTTTTCCATTTATCTTCCTTATCATTATTAATTTAATACAACCCTACTCTAGTCTAGTATTCTGAGAAACAGCTTAGTTCGAGTAGTCAAACAGCAATGAAGCCCGATATTTTCAATGATTATCGCAAGTCTTGGGAATTATATGGTTTTGCCATATTCATAAATATTAAATTTAAGTTTGAGCCAGAAAGCTTTTGTATTTAAATAATCAAAATCGGGCATCAATGGAAAAGTAAAGAATTGTTGCTAATGGGATGCCATTGTGTTATAAATTGGTCATGCGTTCTGTGGGTGTTGTTCCCGCAGATTGAGTACATTTTGATGGAGGTGATATTTTGAGAAAAGCTGGTTTTGCAATTCTTGCTGGTGGTGAAGGTGCTCGTCTTAATAGCGATATACCAGTGGAGCAGCGAGTCCCCAAACCCTGGTTCCCCGTTGGAGGGATTCCAATGTGCGAGCTGGTGATCCAGCAAGCATCTAGATTTGGCCCCGAGGAGATCTTGATGATTTGCGATGAAAAGCAATCACATCGGCTAACAGGAGAGTACACTCAGCTTCGAATATTGCCGCGAACTGGTGGCTATTTGAGCGATTTATTTGCTCTTATTGCTGAGTCGAGTGCAGATCTCTTGTTTGTGATCAATGCCGACGCCATTACAGTCTCGGCGGAGTCGATGAGTCGAGTGATAGTCGCTGCCAGACAAAATCCTGGCCGGGGATTAATACTTCCGGCGGTACCGGTCACTGATTGCTATCCTCAAGTTGACAAGCCGAGGCTTATTCTCGGAGACAGGAGTCTGTCTAGAAGTGGAATCTGCGTTATCAGACCGGAGCTGATTCATCCAAATGAGCAATTACTCAAAAGGATGAAGGGGTGCCCCGCACTAAGCGAGCTTTATTTACTAGGTCTTTGGGGTGTACTGGGTTATGTGGCACAGACATTAACTGTTGAGTACACGCTAAGGCGCTTGAATCATGCGCTTGGTTGTAACTCTGGCATTGTTGTGATGGATGATCCATGTCTTTGCCACGATGTTGACCGAGTGGGCGATCTCGAATTCGCCATGACAGTCCTGCGAGAACAGGGCAGACTACGAAAGGAGTAAAAATGATTGAATGGTTGATGCGTCTTACCGGAACAGGCAATCGCCTGTTCAATCTCCTCTTGATGGCGATAACAATAGCTATCGCTGCAGCTATCTGGATAAATGGACAAGCCATATTTGGTAGCCATTTATGGATAGCATGGACTGCTTTTCATCTCATTGCAGGTATCATCGCTTGCTTCTGCAAAGAGTGGGAATTTTATGAGCAATATTTGCTCTTACAGATGGTCGAAGTGACAATTTTTGTCGCTCTGGGTTTGCTCACATGGAGCGCAATGTTAATTACCGGCTTTAAGAGCGGACGAATGATTTGGGACCGGTCTACTGACCAGCAATCCATCCCTTGGTTTGATAGTAATGAGCTAGATGATCAATATTATATTGATCAGATGTAGTGAGATACTTTGTCGCCCCACCAATGGTGGGGCGACAAAAAAATAAAAAATATTAGAAATAATGCACAGGGCTCGCCCTGTTTTTTAAATTAAAATGCTATATAAATATATTTATTTATCTGATATGCTTCTATGTCCTTTTTGAAATTGAATTGTTGTGAATTGAGAAAACAATCAGAGGGTGAATATTTGAGTTATATTATTGAAAATTGAAATATATTTTAAAAAAATTGTGGACAGGTCGGATTTTTTAATTCCGACCTGTCCTGGTGTACAGTGCCTCCCCCCAGAGGCGCTGCTAAGTAGAACGTTGCTTGTGTGTTGACCAATAAATGTAGATGATTAGAATAATCCACAAGATGGCAATTAATAGCCACAAATACCACTTATTGGCTTTGTTCGTCACTGAAATATCCCACACATTGTAACAAACAGATAAAACAACTCCGATAAAAAGATAGATCATCGCTATTTTAAAGCTTTGACTATACGTTTTAGCTTTTTTGATTGGCGGTGTTGGCTTTATTTGTGGTGAAGACAATTCTTTAGCTACTTGCTCCTGTTTCGCAACTTTTGTCCAGTCAGTGAATTGGGTCGCTCCAGCATCCCTGCCAAATGGCGCCTCTCGTAAAACTTTCCAATGCTCTTGCCCCATCTTGTCATAAAGATAGTAGTTGATGCCGCCGTACTTCTTGAATCTTTGCGAGAGCTCTGCTAGCTCGGCCGGTGGCACATACTCAGTTTCTGGGGTTTTGATATAAGCATGGAGTGTGGGGATGATTGGTCGAGGTGTGTGTTTCCAGCCAGCTTGCAACTTGCGCCACTCTTCCATCATACGAAAAGCTGCATTTTCCGCGGTCCAACCCCTGAATTCTTTCCAGTAAACTTGTGGCATTGCCACATCTGAAAAAAAGTCAAAGATATCGAAGGGAATGCCTACGGCGATTCCTTCATTTACGCGACAGAAGGTGGAATAGCCGAGAAGTTTTGTTGGCTGATTTGCATTTACCCAGTTGCGAACTTTGGAACAAAGAATTCTTGCCGATTTTCTTGCTATCTTTTTCTTTGTGTCCTTGAACTCCTTCTCGCAGTTCCAGATATAGGCGTCGGCGCCCATCTTAAGTGCGTCAATTGCCATATCGGCTTCCGCTTCGGGATGATCTCCATATACATATCCCCAAGCCGCTACTTTGATGCCTGCTTCGTGGCAGGCATGCATTAGCTCTTTCACTCGCTTGGGCGAGTTGTATTTTAGCGAGTCGTCACCATCATGGGTTTTGACCATTATGTAATCACAATGGGCATCCTTCGCCTGCTGCACGATTTTAGCGATATTGCCATTGTCGCATTCTTGGATCTGTCAGAGCCAAACTCCTTTCGTCCCTATGAACGAAAAGTCTGCAGCCATGGCTGAAGCCATAGCAAGAAATACCATGACGATCATAACGATTTTCTGCATAATTATTCTCCAATGGCGTAGTCGTCTCATGCTAAAGACTCCTCGCGAATGTATTGTTGTGTATGTACGCAATCAAGCATGGGGGTACTTGATTGACTCGTGATAATATCATATTTGTCACAAGATGTCTATTTTTTTGAAGGCTCTTATACCTCCCATAAATTAGGAGAGGTTAGGTGGAGTATTTTGCGATAATTCCCTCTCCTTTCGAAGGAGAGGCTAGGTGAGGTTAAATTGTGTTAATACCTCCCTGACCCCTCCTAAATTAAGAGGGTAAATATATGATAAGCATTCTTTTTCATAGAATTGACCTGATAATAATTCAAAATTATTTTGTTATTTAAATTAATAGCACAGGACTAGATAAATGACCACTTTTACCAACACTTTTTGACCATTAGGTCTGAAAAGTCTCTGGTGTTTTGGAATAAAATAGATAAAACAAATGCGTATTAATTTAACGCCTCAGGGCATTTATTTGCTGAGGCGTTGGCCCGTGAGGTGATATTTGGTAAATTATTTTCATGCAACAATGCGTCAGATGGCGTCGGCCACAATAACCCATTGTTCGGAGGGTGTCATGAGGGGAATATTATTTTTTGTTATCGTAAACTTCTTCCTGCCAGTTGTGGTATTCGCGAGTACTGCAACAACACTCACTCCCGCCACTCAAACAATGATCAGAGTGGGACAAGGCTTCGGCCATCAACTCGTTGTCTTTCACCCTAGGTTGAAAGGCACTAGTGTCCAATTAAAATTTTGAAAAATATTTAAAAATACAAAAAACCTCTG
>JBAXQZ010000101.1:0-3966 GCA_037131475.1 bacterium
AAGTTCTAAATGAGTCTGAATTGCTAGACGAAAAGGAGGACAAGAAATATGGTCATCGCAAGATGAAAAGCGTCCAAATGATGAACCACAATCGTTATCAGAAAGTGATATTCGATACCTCATCAGATCACTTGATAGTTCTTGCTGGGCAGCTAGAACAAAAGCTATCACAAATTTCGGAAAATTCAAGCCAGCGTGTGCTGTAAATGTGTTAATTAAGCACTCGAAAAATGAGGATGACGAATATGTGCGTGAGGAAATCGTTAACGCTTTGGCAGAAATTGGCACACCAGAGGCAATCGAATATCTCAAAACAATGGCAAATGATGAATGTGAAAATGTTAGCGATGCAGCAAAGCAATTCCTTGCGACTGCCAGCTAATCCCCAACTGACCCTCGCGCATCTTTGCGCGAGGGTTTCTATGTTTAAATGCCCTCACCAGACAGCTAATATAAGGTTGTCTAATGGATTAATAAATAAACTCTCTATACAGTCATTGGTGCGACAAATTTTCTCGACCACCGAAAGCAAAGCTCTCGGTGGTCGATTTTTTCTCAATTATTTCGAATATTTTT
Source organism: bacterium (assembly GCA_037131475.1). Lineage (GTDB taxonomy): Bacteria > Patescibacteriota > UBA1384 > XYA2-FULL-43-10 > 1-14-0-10-43-13 > JBAXQZ01. The sequence goes on from JBAXQZ010000101.1 coordinate 577, forward strand.
ATTTCAGACCAAAGGTCACAGACACGCTTGCTGTGACTTCGCTCTCCCCTGCTTGAATCGGGCTTGAGACGCTCTCCTTGGCTGAAGATGAGATTGAATCCATGGCGTATATTGGTTGATTTGGGGAGTAATTTCCCTCTGCGATATTGATTACCTTGCCAACCTCGCTATCACCCGCTTTTGCCATTAGATCTGCCTTGGCTCGAGCATCGACAATAGCCGCTGTTTGCGCCTGCTGCTTCAAATCATTATACTTCTCATCGGAGAAAGTCAGGTTTGGACCATAGATACCCGTGCCACCGTTCTTCGTGATAAGATCAACGATAGAAGTCGCTTTTGTCAGATCGCGAACTGTGACAGTGATCGAGATGCGCCCAGTATAGCCATCTGACGATGTGATGCCATTTAAATAATTCATATTGGGTGAGGTCGAGACCGAGTCAGTCAAAATATCCTTCTCTTCAACGCCAGCCGCCTTGACCGCATCGACAATCTTTGACATTGTATCCATAGATGCAGTCTTCGCCTCATCTGCAGTAGGCTTCTTTACTTCTACTGAGCCTTGAATCTTTGAAACATCTGGCGTTGATTTGATCTTACCCTCACCAACTGTTTGAACAGTGCGTGAATTGATCTTCCAAGGTTGCCAGATCGCGATGCCGATACCAATAGCCGTAATAAAAATGATCATAAGGCCAATTTGCCATAAATTTTTCATCATTCTCCCGATTTAATATTTATATTAATTATTATATCACAACTCTATATGAGTTTAACTAGCGTTTAAGCAGTTACATTTACTACATATGTTAATTTTTTTCGATATTTGATAAAATATCTTTATGAAAACTGATGGAAGAAAAATACAATTTAGTCTCAAGCATTGCTATTTTATAATAACTACACTTTTTCTGATTGCTATTATTTGTGGACTTTTCTTGGCTCTAAATAACAGCGATTATGCAACAAAAATAGACAACGACATGAAACAGGGCGCTATCCCATTCATCGGGCTAACTCCGCTCAACCTTTTCTTACGAATATTTGTAAACAATATTTGGGCCACTTTGTTTACGACATTTCCATTCTTCTTTTTTGGCTTACTAGCTTTTTTTGACATTATTAGTAATGGTCTTCGATTGGGAGTGATGGCGGTGGTTGTGGTAGATAAACAAGGCTTGGCTTGGTTTTTGGCTGGCGTATTTACTCATGGAATATTTGAATTTCCAGCCCTGATAATCGCCGATGGAATTGGTTTGTGGCTTGGCTATCTGCTTTTCCGTAAATTATTTTTCAAAGAACATAAGCAATTTCGCGACGGATTCAAGAAGGGATTGATCATATTTTTGAAGATAGTAATCCCGCTACTTCTTGTCGCAGCAATAGTCGAAGCATTTATCACCCCCAAACTAATGGCTTGGGTGAAATAAATACATTATGAACACTCCAGAAATAATCACAGAGCTGAAGAAATATGCCAATCCGAAAAATGTTGAGGGAATGGTTCGTTTTGGCATTGCCTCCAATGGGACACTTGGCATATCTATCCCGATATTGAGAAAAATGGCCAAAAATATCGGGAAAGATCACAATTTGGCACTTGAATTGTGGCAAAGTGACATCCACGAAGCAAAAATATTGGCGAGTTATATAGAATCAGCCGACAATCTATCGGAATCTCAAATGGAAAGTTGGGTCAAGGATTTTGACTCTTGGGATGTTTGCGATCAGGTCTGTGATCTTTTCGGTCGCAGTCAATTTGCCCTTCAAAAAATTGATGAATGGAGCAAATCAGATCAAGAGTTCGTCAAGAGAGCGGCATTTGCGTTGATGGCCGAGATTTCTGTCCATGACAAAGGGGCCAGCGACGAAGTTTTCGCCAATTTCTTACCTATCATCGCTCGAGAATCGAGTGATGAGCGTAACTTTGTCAAAAAAGCAGTCAATTGGGCTTTGCGCAACATCGGCAAGAGAAATCAATTTCTAAATACAAAAGCACTAGAAATAGCCAGAGAAATCAGGAAGATCGATACTCCTTCAGCGCGCTGGATTGCCTCCGACGCAATCAGAGAACTTGAGAAAAGAAAGTTTGATTGATATATTTATTTTGTCGAAATATAGAGGCTACGCATCTTATTTTTTCTTTTCAACTTTGATTTGATTTGCTAGTTTCATTTGGAGTGAATATACTTCGATGAAGCCTGCACTCGCATTGGTGTTGAAATTGTAACCCTCAGCAATATTGAATGAGGCAAAATCAAGAGCGTATGGCGAAGTCATAGCGGCGACAGTTGTGTTTCCCTTAAACAGCCTCACTGTCACTTCACCAGTCACCTTCTCATTGACTGAGTCATTGAAGGCGTTGATCGCATCCATGCTCGGATCAAACCAAAGTCCGCTGTAGCAAAGATAGCCCCATTTGTTGTCAAAAGTTTGTTTGATCTCGTTTAGAGTTCTCGTGCAGACATACTTCTCTAAATTTTTGTGAGCTTCAATAATCACGTGCGCACCAGGATGCTCGTATACTCCCCTATTTTTCAAACCGACTAGTCTGTCTTCAAGTAGATAGATAGTGCCGACACCATGTTTGCCCGCCAATTTGTTTAGCTTAATTATTAAGTTTGAAAGTTTTAGATTTTTGCCATTCAGGCTTATTGGCAAACCTTTTTCAAAACCAAGCACTACCAACTCTGGCTCCTCCGGCGCATTTCTCGGCAAACAGTAAGTAGTAAGAAATTTTTCCTCTGACACCAATAACCCTGGATCTGTTATCTCTCCCCCCTCCCAAGTAATCCCCCACATATTGTCATCATCGGAATATGGAATATCCACAGAAGCTGGGATTGGAATATTGTATTTCTTGGCATACTCAATCTCTTCGTTTCGATCCATATTCCACTCTCTGACAGGGGCCAAAATTTTCATTTCTGGAGCAAGTGTCAGGATATAGCCATCGATTCTAACTTGGTCATTGCCCTTGCCAGTGCAACCATGTGCGATACAATCAACCCCTTCCGCCTTGGCAATTTCAACCGTTTTTTGTGCCAAGATGGCTCTGCCAATTGGTGTTGAGAGATGATAATCACCCTGATAACAAGCATTGGCCTTGATGCCCTTTGCGATAAATTGATCAGCAAATTCGTCTTTGACATCAAGTGCGATAGCTTTGCTAGCACCAAATTTGAGTGCTTTTGCCTTAATTTGATCTAAATTGTCATGTTGTTGGCCTAGATTAAAAGTCAATGCGACCACCTCTGCCTGATACTCATCTTGAATCCATTTGAGCATCACAGAAGTATCCAATCCGCCCGAATAAAGCAGGAGGACCTTCTTGATATCGCCCTTTTGTGCTTCATAAGAAGCGACTTTAATATAATTGTTCGTTTTTTT